>JAIEQN010000422.1 GCA_019747685.1 Gemmataceae bacterium | reverse complement strand
TCGTACCGGACCTCCAGCTCGCCCCGGATGCCGCCGGCGAACTGGTACGCGGCGAACGGGGTGAAGGCGTCGTCGCCGGGGAACCGCCGCTCCAGGACGAACGACGTGCCCGGCGGGCCGCCGTCCTTCGGCAGCTCCAGCCGCACCCGCCGGACCTGCTCGGCCAGCTCCGGGTACGGGGTGTACTCGCGGAAGAGCAGGCCGGTCTCGTTGGTCCGCATGTCGTGGTAGCCCACGTCGAACGGCAACAGCTCGCTCAGGTGGCGGTCGAACCGGACCCCGACCGCCCGCGGCACCCGCTCGACCATCCGGGCCAGGGCCGCCCCCTTGGCCACCGCCCCCTTCAGGTTCTCGGGGTCGGCCGTCAGCCGGTCCTCCACCCCCGGGACGTGCAGGTGTTCGCGGATGAGTCGCGGCACCAGCGGATACCGCCCGCCGTTGCCGGACAGCACCACCCAATCGACCTCGCGTTCCATGCCGCCCGGGGCGTCGGTCAGGTGCCGGCGGATCAGCCGGTTGCATTTGGCGACGGCCGACTCGACCGGTTGGCGGACGAGGGCGTCGACCTCCCAAGGCGAAACGAGGACCTCGCCGAACTGGCCGAGCAACTGGTTCTGGGCGGCCAGCGGCAGCGGCCGGAGGGCGGCGGCGATCACGGCCGACGTGTCCCGGCCGATGGCCTCGGCCCCGAGGTCCTTCAGCCGGACCGGCTTGCCGTCCCCGAGCTTCCGCTTGACCCGCTCGGCGAGCTGCCACAGCCCGTGGGCGGCCGTCCGCCGCTCGGGGGTGGTCGCGTCCGGCCGGTCCGGGTCAAACCGGGTGGGGACCAGCTCGTCGTTCGGGTCGAGCTTCCCGACCGCGGCGATGAACTTCTCGACGGCATCGCGGGCTTGCTCGGCCCCGGCGGGGCCGCTGGCCGGGAGCGGTTGCAGGGTGGCCGGCACCTGGGTCGGCACCCGCACCCGGGCGAGCAAGAGGGCGAGCTTGGCCTTCACCAGCCGGCAGACCTGGCGGGTGATGTGGTCGCCGCCGAAGGTGCGTAAGCCGGTCCGGGCCAACACGTCGATGGCCAACAGCGCCGGCGACTCGGGCGGCGAAAAGGCATGCACCAGCGCGACATCGGTGGTGCCCCCGCCGCAGTCGATCAACAGCAGCCGCATCCCGTCCGGGTAGAGGTAGCGGAACCGGAGCAGCCCGCCGGGCTGTTCGAACACCCGGCGGTTGATGTGGAAGAAGGCGGCGGCCGTCGCCTCGTCGAGGGTCAGCCCGACCAGCGGACAATCCGCCGGGTCGCCGCCCGACGCGAGCCACTGCCGGACGGCCAGCCCGAGCTGGTCCAGGCCGGGGTCCTCGGTCGCCTCGGCCGGGGCGTCGAAGCCCTGCGGCTGGCCGACCGCCCGCAGCCACCCCCGGGCACCCGCCCGGACGAGCTGCCGCAGCTCGCGGGGCGTGTACGTCGTCGGGTAGGTCAGGGTCAGGTCGGGCGGCCACGCCGAGGCCGTCTGCCGGAACTGGCGGACGACGTGCGTGAACAGCAGCTCGCCCGGCAGCCGGTCGAGGACTTCGACGGTCTCCGGCTGCGGCGGCTCGCCGGCCCGGGCGTGCGGGACCACCAGCGTCAGGTACGGCTCGGGCACCGCCGGCGGCGGGTCCTTCACCGTCAAGAGTTGCTTCGCCCCGTAAACGACGCCTGACGCCAGCTCCCCGCCGGCCCCGGCCGCGACCAGCTCCCCGGCCGCGAACAGGACCGCCCCCGGCCGGTCGTCGGCCGGGACCGACGGGAACCGGCGGGTGCCGGGCGGCACATCCGCGGGCGAGTTGACCCGGTCGAGCCGGACCACCGACGGCAGCGGGTCGGGCGCCTCCTTACGGGGGTCGGGGGCGTCGAGCGGGACGAGCCGGGCCGAACCCGCCCGGTACACGGGTTCCGTCTCGGACACCGACGCGGCGGTGGTCGTGGTGTTCCCGAGGTCGATGGTCAGCACACCCTCGAACCGCGGCACCGGCGAACACGGCTTGAGGACTAACTCGACCGCCCCGGGCTGGTCCACATAGCTGCCGAACTGCTGGGCGTCGAAGAACAAGAGCCGCACCGGCTGGACGAGTTCGCCCTTGTCCGGGTTGCGGCGGTCCCGGACGGCCTGCCGGAATGACTCCGAGTCGGTATCGACCTCGGCCCGGAGGAACACCCGGTTGTGCTGCGGCAGGCTGGCGACGAGAAACGCATTCGCTTCGAGGAACTTCGGCGGGGCGAGCTGATCCCGCCGGACCCCGTGCCCGGCGGCCACACCATCCAGCCCGGCGACCGTATCCGCGAACGGCGTCACCGACCCGCCGGCCGGTGGGTCGGGGGTGGCCGAGGCCGACAGCTTGAGCCAGTCGGCCGACCGGGGCCAGAACAAGAGCACCCCGAACCGGGTCAGCCGGTCCCACGGGCGGGCCGGCCGGAACTGCCCGGCGGCGGCGAACGTCCGGCTGGCCACCCCGGCCCGCAAGAACACCTTGTCCAGGGTGAACGTCAGGTGGGCGGGCATGTTGTCAGCACAGGCCGGAGGCCTGTGCCACCATGAAAGAAGCGAACCCGGTTCTTGGTGGCACAGGCCTCCCGGCCTGTGCCCGTTCGCGGCCGGCTGACGCCGGCCGGTCGCCTAAGTCGTCTCGTCCTTCGTCCCGGTCAGAAGCGCCAGATCGCCGGCGATCTGGCCGAGCCGGTGGCGGAGCCGGGACCGGACCAGGTGGGCCGTCTGGCGGACGGCCACCGCGATCTTGTCCCGCATCAGCCCGGCGTACACGTCCCCGTCCGGGCCGTCCCCGTTCGGCTGGGCCAGCCAACCGGCCAAGTCGTCGGACGCGAACCGGGGCAGCCCGGCCCGCCAGCGGTCGTCGGCCCGGTCCTCCAGGGCGAACTGCCGCCAGGCGTCCTTGCACTCCCGGCCCTCGGAACCGATGCCGACGGCCGGCAGCCCGTCCAGCCGCTGCCCGACCGACTCGTACACCCGGTCGAGTACGTCGCCGGACAGCTCGGCGTCCAGGTTCTCACCGAGGACCCGGGCCAGCGTCCGGAACTGGCGGGACAATTCCTCCGGGCCGAGGTTCACCAACAGCTCCCGCGGGCTGGTCCGGTCGAACAGGCCGGTCAGCTCGTGCCGCAGGCGTTCGGCTTCCTGGGTCAGGATGGCGAACTCGGCCGGCCGGGTGGCCAGGACCGCCCGCAGTTGCAGGACGACGTTGTAGCACGTCACGGCGGCTTGCAACTCCGACCCGCCCATCGCCAGCCGCTTCCGCTCCGCCGCGACCCGCCCGGCGAAGGCCGTCCCGAAGTCGGTCAACAGCCGGTCCACGTCCTGCCGGATCTGCCCGGCCAGCGTTTCCGCGACCTCCTGGAACATCAGCCGGCGGAGGAGGCCGACGCCGCCGTCCTTCAGCAGCTCCATCCACGCCGCCCGCAAGCCCGGCGGGCACGTCGGCGGCACTGGCGACTCGGCCGGCTGGCCCATCGTCCGGGCGGCGAACGCCGGGTCGGCCCGGCCGGCCGCCGCATCGACCGCGTCCCACACCTTCTTCGACGAGAACACCACCTGCGACTCCGGCACCCCGGTCTTCTCCAGGAGTCGGGCGATGGTGGCGAAGACGTTGTCCTGCCCGCCGGGGCGGAAGTGGTCGGCGGTCAGGGTGTCCATCTTGTTCAGGATCAGCCAGGCCCGGCCGGCCAGCCGGTCGCCGAACTGCTGGCGGACCCGGCCGATGGCCGCCAGCGTGCCCTGGCTGAGCAGGTTGGCCCCGACGTTGACGAACAGGAACGTCCCGTGCAGGTCGGGCAGGTACTCCCACGTCACGATGTCGTCCACCGACCGCTTGCTGTCGAGGCCGGGCAGGTCGCACAGTTCGAGGTCGGCCGGGAGGCGGTCGTTCGGGACGTGCAGCCGGGCCTCGCGGACGAGCAGGACTTCCGCACCGGGGCCGCCGGGGGTGTGGGTGGTGTAGGCGTACCGCCGGTCGTAGGGCAGCCCGGCGTCGATTCGGGGCGGGCTGGTGACGAAGTTCCGGTGCCGGGCGTAGGCCCCGAGGAAGTCGCGGAGGTAGGCCAGGTCCTCTTTCAGCCGCGGCGGCTCGGGGCCGTCGGCCGTCCGGAACTTATCCGGTTGGCCGAGCAGTTCGAGCAGCTCCCGGTCGTCCGGCGGGGTCGCCAGCCGGAGTTCCTCGCACAGCTTTTGCCGGCGGGCGGCGAACCGGTCGGGGGTGAGGTACTCGATGTCGAGCGACCGGCGGTCGGCCCGGAGGATGCGGCCGGGCTGGCTGGAGGTGGCGTCGCCCGACCCGGGCTTGCAGACTTCTTCGCCGAGGACGTTGTTGACGGTGGTGGACTTGCCGGCCTGGGTCAGCCCGATGCACCCGACTACCGCCCGGGACTGGGTGAGTAGCGACCGGACCTTGACGAGCGGCCGGAGGGTGTCGTCGAGGCGGCCGGAGAGTAGCAGCGGGGCGAGCTGGCGGTCGGCCCGGAGGGCGGCGACCTCGGCGACGGCGGCGTTGAACCGGTCGATCAGCGGGCCGGCCGCCGGCCCCCCGTACTTGACGAGGAGCGGACAGGCGGCGGCGGCGAGCGGGGATAGGTCGACGGGCTGGGGCATCGGGCACCGGACTAACGATCCCAGGGCTTCGCCCTGGGCTATGTTGACCCGGCCCTTCAGGCCGGAAGACGCCGGGCGGCGGGCTGAAGGCCCGCGTCAGCATAGCCCAGGGCGAAGCCCTGGGTTCTCTTGCCGCCTACTCCTTCTTGGGCTGCGGCCGGCCGGCCCTCTGGACCACCTTCTGCCACCCGGCCCGCTCCCGCTCCAGGACGTACACCCGGTCGTCCTTCGGGTGCTTGACCTGGATCGCCTCCGGCCGGCCGGCGTCGAACTCCCACACCACCAGCGACCACAGCTGCGGGTACTTCGCCGCGAACTCCGGCGGGTCGTCCACCTTGATCCGGCGGACGAACCGGCGGGGGTCGGCCCCGGCCGCAGTCGCCTCCGGCGGCAGCTCGATCCACCGGGCCGCCGACCCGGCCGAGACGACCGCCGCGGCCGGCGCCCGGAGCGGGTCCTTGCGGATCTCGGCCGGCAGCTCGGTGCTCGACAGCTTCCGGTACTTGTCCCGGGCCTCCCGCATCCCGGCCTCGTCCAGCGGGAACAGCACCCACACCCGGGCCGGGTTCCGCCGGGGGATCGTCTCCACGGTCATTGTTAGGTTGTTCTCGGCGTCCAGCCCGTCGTCCCCGGGGTCGGCGGCCGACGAGTTCAGGCTGGCGAACGCGAACAGGAGGTCGTTCCCGAGCTGCACGTTGTCGAGCGGGTTGGCCACCTGCCGGGGGTCGGCCATCACCTCGAACAGCCGGCGGCGGTCGCCCCGGAAGTTCCGCATGGTGACGACGAAGTACTTGTCCCCCTTCGGCCAATCGCCCTTGACCGCCGCGGCCGGCTTGCCGATCTCGGCCACCTCGCCGTCGTAGCTGACCGGCGTGTCGTCGGCCTCGGGGACCAGCGCGTACCGGCCGGGGACGATCAGCACCAGCGAGGCGTTCGGGGTCCCCGGGGCGGCCGGGGCGTACTCCTTCTCCCCGCCCTTCTGGTACTTCACCCGGAGCTTCTTCAACACCTGGGTCGGCTGAACCTTGATCTCGTAGATCGGCTCGCGGGTCGGCAGCAGCCGGATGGCGACGCCCTCGTCGGCGGCCGCCGCCGGCGGCCCGGCCCGGTCCACCAGGGCCTGGAACTCCTCGAAGAAGGCCGGGGAGACGCCCTTGATGGTCGGCTCGCCGGTGATGGTCGCCCCGGACTTGGCGAGGCCCTGCTTGAGGGTGGCCAGGACGCCCTTCTCGGTCTCGTCCGGGCCGGTCCGGAGGACGAGGTAGACCGTGGTGCCGGGTTCCTGGGCGAAGGCCAGGGCGGCGGCCCCGATCAGGGCGACGGCGGCCGCGGCGGCCCGAACTGCCGGGCGTACTCGGCGACGACGGCCAGGCATTGCTGCTCCTTCTCCCGCTGGGCGGGGTCGGTCGCGGGGCGGGCCTCGGTCAACTGTTTCAATTCGGCGTCGAGGGCGGCGAACCGCTCGCCGGCGTCGAGCCGGCGTGTCGGGTCGCCGGCGATCGTGACGGTTTCGTTCAGGACGACGACCCACTCGTCCAGGGCCTTGGCCCGGCGGGCGTCGGCCTCGGCCTGCTTCTCCGGCGGGGCGGCCGCAAGCAGCTTCCGCAGGGCCGCCCACATGCCCGGCCGGTCCTTCGCGGCGGCGGCCTTGTCGAACTCGCCGGCGGCCGCCTCGAACCCGGCGGGGTCGCCCGGGCCGCCCGAGCCGACCTCCCCATTCCCGGTCGTGTTGCCGCCCTCGCCGGTCGGCCCGGTCTTGCCGCCCGTCAGGTAATAATACCCGCCGCCGGCCGCGGCCATCAGCAGCACCGCGGCCAGGGCCGCCGGGGTCAGCCAGTTCGTCCCGCCCGTCGCCGTCCGCGGGGCCGGATCGTCGGCCAACGGCGGCGGGGCGAAGTACTCGCTCAGCGGGTTCTGCCGCAGCCGGGCCGCCAAGGCGTCGGCGGACGGGATGCGGCCGGCTGCGGCGTCGGCCACCGTCGCCCACGCCGGCGGCGGCCCGTCCGGTCCGCCCACGTCGGGCAACACCATCCCGGTCTGCCCCGAGATCAGCCACGCCAACAGCCGGCCGATGGTGCGGACATCGCTACCCGGGTCGGCCGGGGGGAAGACGCCGTTGGCCGGGTCGGCGAACTGCTGCCGGGCCGGCGGGTGGTCCCACAGGGCCGCGGCCGGTCCCGCGGGGTCGAGCCAGTCCGGCCGGCCCGGGCTGTCGTCCCACGGCGGGTTCCCGAACGCCCCCTTCCAGGTGAACCCGAGGTCCACCGGGACGACCTCCCGGCCGCGGACGACGACGTTGTCCGGCTGGACCAGCCCGAGGCCCCAACGCTGCCGGTGGAGCTTGCCGGCGAGGTCGGCCAGCCCGACGCCGACCGTATCGAGTTCGACCAGGAGCGGGTGGTGGGGGTCGGACAGGACGCCGGACCGGGCGGCCCGTTCGAGGTCGGTGCGGAGGTGGCGGAGGGTGCGGGCGGCGGCCGGGTCGCCGGGCCAGGGGAGTTCGTACCGGCCCGGCTCGGACGGGACCGACCGCCACCCCGCCGGCAGCGGCGGGGCGGTGTAGGTCACGCCGCTCGTCACGTACCGGATGACGCCGTCTTCGCCGGGGAACCCGGCCAGCTCGCCGGCCGTGTGGTAGACGCCGCACACGCCCCAGCGAAGGACGGCCGGGGCCTTCGGGGCGGCGGCCGGCGGGGCGGCCGGGGCCGGGTAGACCGGGCGGGCCGGCTCCGGCCCGAGGTCGAGCGGGGCCGACGGGTCCTCGTCGTCGTCGCGTGGCATGGACGGCCCGCCGGCGTCGGGAAACGGCTACTCCCGTGTTACCACCGCACCGAAGCCCGGTCAAGCCGCCGGCCCCCGGCCGGAATGGTTCTGGCCCGGAGACACACCCCGCGCCTGACGAATCGATTCGCGGCCTGACGAATCCCGCTCGTCTGGAAGAATCAGGGTCAGACCGACCTCCGGACCGCTACCGGAACCACCCCCGGCGGCCGAGCCGCTCCGGCTGGTAGTCGCCCCCGGTATTCCCCTCGGCGACGTTCTCCCGGCCGAACTGGGGGGCCGCCCCGTCGGCCGCCACGAACCCGTGCCCGCCGTTCCGCCGGCAGGTGTTCCCGGTCAGCTCCGGGGCCGCCGCCCCGGCCGCCCGGATGCCGTGCCCGACGTTCTTCGTGCAGACGTTCCCCCGGCACACCCCGCCGGCCGTCCCCGAGTAGCTGATGCCCGACTTCTTGTTCTCCCCGCACCGGTTGTCGGCCACCGTCGGCGAGGCCTCCCCCTCCACCGCGATCCCATGAACCGCGTTCTTGTCGCAGCGGTTGTCGGCGATCTCGCCCGTCACCCGATCCACGACGGCGATGCCGACCGCCCCGTTGGCCGTGCAGGTGTTCCCCCGGACGGCCCCGGCCGCCCGGTCCTTCAGGGCGATCCCGTGGCCGCCGTTCTTGTCGCAGGCGTTGCCGTCCAGCTCGGCCCGGGCGTCGGCCCCGGCCAGGACGCCGTTGGCCCCGTTCGCCCGGCAGGTCGAGCCCCGGACCGCCCCCCGCACCCCGCCCGACAGGTAGACGCCCGACTGGCGGTTCTGGACCAGGTCCACGCCCCGGACCTCGGCCGCCGACCCGGCCGCGAACACCCCGACCCCGGCGTTCCCGCGGACGGCCCCGCCGGTCAGCGTGACGGCCGCCGCGTCCCGGGCCGTCACCCCGTTCCCGCCGTTCCGCTCGACCACGCACCCGCCGAGCAGCACCTCGGCCGTCCCGGTCGCCCGCACCCCGTCCCCGCCGGCCCCCGGCCCGGCCACCCCGCCGGCGATCACGCAGTCGGCGAACACCGCCTTCCCGCCGGCCACCGCCACCACGTCGGCCTGGGCCGTCCCGGTGTGTTCGACTGTCACCCCGGTCAGAAAGAACGCCCCGGCCGTCGGGCCGACCGACAGGACCGCCCCGCCGGCCGCCGACCGGATGGCACACCGCCCGGCGCCCGGCCCCTCGATCCGCACCGGGCCGGCGATGCTGAGTGTTTCGGGTAGCACATACTCGCCGGGGTCGAGCCGGACCGTCCCGCCGGGGGTGGCGGCCGCGACCGCCTCGGCCAGGGTGAAGTACGGCACGTCCCCGGCCCGGACGGCCGGGAGCGACTCCCGCCACAGCCAGAACAGCGGGGCCAGCACCCCCCGCGGCATCAGTTCCATCTGCAAGGCCTGGTCCCGGGCCGCCGCCCCCTGGGCCGACAGGATGCAGAACCGGGCCGCCCGGAACTGCTCCCGCACCAGGTTGACGATCTGCCGGTGCTCGCCGGCCTGCAACCACTCTTCGAGCGCGTCCGACACCGCCCCGAGCCGGTCCCAGGCGTCCCCGGCCGGGTCGAGGTCGTCGTTGAAGAGGAAGTCGCGGGCGGCCGGCGGCAGGTCCGGCCGGTCGATCAGCAAGTCCGCCTTGGTCAGGGCCAGGACGACCGCCTGCCGGCGGGGGTCGCCGCCCATCTCGGCCATCGCCTGGGCGTAGACGGTCAACAGGTCCGTCAGTTGCTCCGGGTATTCGAGGTCGGTCAGGCTGACCAGCCACAAGACGGCCGGGCTGTTGCGGACGTACCGGCCGGCGTCCCGGAGCTTGTCGGTGTCGCGGAAGGTTTCGCCGCCGGTGTCGTAGAAGACGAGCTGGCAGCCGCCGACCCGGGGGACGTTGCGAAGCCGGACGACCTGCGGGCGGGGGAAGACCTCCGGGGTGGCGTCCGGGAGCTGGCCGAACTCGCGCAACAGCCGCAGCCGGTCCCGGGTCTGCCGCATCCCGGCCTGGTCCATCCACTGACACGAAAACCGCGGCCACCGGACCTTGCGTTCGAGGTGGGTCAGGAGGGCGTCGACGAAGACGGATTTCCCGTGCCCGGTCGGGCCGATGATGCTGACCGGGACGGCCGGGTGGCGGGCGTAGTCCTGGGGGTATAGCAGCGGCACCCCGTCGGCCCCGCAGGCCGGGCAGCGGAACCCGCCCGTCCCGTCCTCCGACGACAGGAACCGGTCGACCGGCTGTTGGCAGTACGGGCAGATCAAGACACAAGCCTTTCGCGCCGTGCGGGACGGCGACCTTCGTAGGGTGTGTCGAGGTCCCCACCGGGGGCCCCGGCACACCCAACCAAACATACCCGCCGCCCGGCGGGGCCCGCCGGGGGGGGCCCCCCGGCCCACACCCAGGCCAGCCGGCGGGCCGACTGGATGCCCGGCGGCTTCGGGGCCAGCGGCGTCCCGACCCGGTACTCGGGGACGACCGCCCCGGCCGCGGCCGCGAACAGCCCGAGCTGGCCGGCCGGGTTCCCCTGCTGCACCCACACCAGCCGGAGGCCGACGAAGTATACCGTGTCGTCGATGGCCCGGGCGTGAGACGCCCCGCCGACCTGCTGGAGCAGGAGGTTGGCCATCACCCGGTAGGTGTCGTCGTCGGCCCCGGCCAGGTACTCGCGGTAGTCCGACACGGCCGCCGCCCGCCGCTCCGGCTTGGCCGCCAACACCTCCTGGTGGTGGTGCTTCCCGGCCGCGGGGACGAGGGCGACGAGGTCGGCCGGGGGCCCCGCCCCGGCGGGCCGGGCCAGCCCCGACGCCGCCAGCACCTCCCGGATTGGGGCCCGGTAGCCCAGGCCGACCAGCGCCCCGAGCAGGGCCTCGTCGGCCGCCCCGTCCGCGGCCACGAACGCCCCCAGCAGGGTGTTGCCCAGGCCGTCGTCGGCCCAGGCGAGCGCGGCCCGCTCCC
>JAIEQN010001119.1 GCA_019747685.1 Gemmataceae bacterium | reverse complement strand
CGTGGCTTTGGGGGGGGGGGGGGCCCTCGTCGCGGTGTGCGGGGCCGCCCGGCGCCCGCCGCCGGGCGAAGCCCGGGGCGGCGGGCTGCCGGGGGCCTGGGCCGGCCGCCCGACCCCGCTCACCGCCGGGCGGAAATGACCCCCGCCGGTTGCACCCCGGCCGGCCGCCGCGTATCTCTGACCGGACCTCCCCGGGCCGCCGATGACCCTCGAAGTCGCCCTGTTCGCCGTGATCGCCACCGCCACCGCCGGCTCGGCCGTCGGGGTGGTGGCGTCGCGGAACGTGGTCCGGGCGGCCGTCTGGCTCCTGTTCACCCTCGTCGGCGTGTCGCTCCTGTACTTCCTGCTCGGGGCCGAGTTCGTCGGGGCGGCCCAGCTCATCGTCTACGTCGGCGGGACCCTGGTGCTGGTGGTGTTCGGGGTGATGCTGACGGCCCAGGGGCCGCTCCAGTCGCTCAAGACCCGGCCGACCGAGTGGGCGGTCGGCGGCGTCCTCGGGGCCGCCCTGTTCGGGCTGCTGGCGGCGGTCGTGTCCGGGGCCACCGGGCCACCGGGCGAGGACCGACCGTTACCCGGGGCCGGCCCGCTCGGGCTGGGCTTCCTCGGCCTGACCGACTCGCCGGTGTCGTACCTGCTGCCGTTCGAGATCGTCTCGGTTCACCTGCTCGTCGTCCTGATCGGGGCCGCCTACCTGGCCCGTGCCAAGCGGCGGGCGAAACTATGAGCGCGCTGGGACTACCGCCGTTCCTGGTCCTGTCGGCGTTCCTGTTCGCCTGTGGGGTGGTGTGCGTGGCCGCCCGGCGGAACGCGATCGGGGTGCTGATGGGCGTCGAGCTGATCCTGAACGCGGCCAACCTGAACTTCGTCGCCTTCGCCCGGTTCAACCCGGCGTTCCGGCTGGAAGGGCAGGTGTTCGCGCTGCTCGTCGTGGTGTTGGCGGCGGCCGAGGCGGCGGTCGCCCTGGCCATCATCCTGAACTTTTACAACAACCACGCCACCGTCGATGTCGACCGGGCCGACGAGCTGAAGGGGTAGCCGGATGAACCCGATGATCCCGCTCCTCCTCACCGTCGCCTTCCTCGGCGTGCTCTTGGTCGTGTTTCAACTGGTCGCCACCCGGTTCGGGGTGATGCGGGTCGAACAGAAGCTCGACCGGCTGATGGCCAAGCTCGGCGTCGACCCCCACCCGCCACTGTCGGACCGGGTGAAGGAGCTGGCCCGCGAGGGCCGCAAGATCGAGGCCATCAAGCTCCTCCGGGCCGAGACCGGGGCGGGCCTGGCCGAGGCCAAGGCGGCGGTGGAAGCGTACCAGGCGTCGGCCGGCGGGTGACCCATGCTGGACTGGTTCGAGGCCGCCCCCGGCCGGCTGTACGTCGTCGCCACCCTGCTCCCGCTGGGGGCGTTCGCGCTACTCCTCGTCGCCGGGGCGGTCAAGAACCTGTGCCGGCCGGCCCGGCAGGAGGGCGGGCGGGCGTCGTCCGTGTACTGGCTGCTCGGCGGCGACCACCCGCTCCGGGCCGGTGCATACCTCGCCACCGCGTTAATGGCCGTCTCGGCGGCACTGGCGGTCGGCGGGCTGGTCTGGTTCCTCCGCGACGCCGACCAGTCGGGTCATGCGGCCCGCTGGGCCGAGCGGGTCGAGTGGGTCCGGGTCGGGCCGCCGGCCGGCCCGCACGACGCCCCGCGGCCGGCCGCCGCCCTGGAACTCGGCTACCGGATCGACCACCTGTCCGCGATCCTCTTCGCGATGGTCACGGTGGTCGGAACGCTCATCTTCGTCTTCTCCCTCGGGTACATGGCCGACGAGGCCGGCCAGAGGGTCGAGGACCACGAGGTCGACCGGCAGACCCCGCGGCCGGGGCACTTCGCCCGCCGCGGGCGGTACGGCCGGTTCTTCCTGTACCTGTCGCTGTTCGCCTTCTCGATGCTCAACCTGCTGATCGCCGACAACCTGTTCCAGGTGTTCGTCGGCTGGGAGCTGGTCGGCGTCTGCTCGTTCTTCCTGGTCGGGTTCTTCTACGAGCGGCCGAGCGCCGCCCGGGCGGCGAACAAGGCGTTCATCGTCAACCGGGTGGGCGACGCCGGGTTCCTCGTCGGCATCTTCGTCGCCTGGTCGGCCCTGGGGACGCTGAACATCGAGGAGCTGACCCGGCGGGTCCGGCCGGAGGCGAACGCCGGGACGCTGACCCGGGCCGACCCCGGCAGCCCCGCCGAATCCGCCCGGCCGATCGACCGGCCCGGGTCAGACCTGTTGCTCTACCCGGCCGCGGCCCCCGCCCACCGCCCCGGCGAGCCGGCCCGGCCGCCGGAGCCGGACGGGTCGATGCCGTACACCCTGTTCGTGCTGATGGGCCTGGGCATCTTCCTCGGCTGCGTCGGCAAGTCGGCCCAGATTCCCTTGCACACCTGGCTGCCGGACGCGATGGAGGGGCCGACCCCGGTGTCCGCCCTGATCCACGCGGCCACCATGGTCGCCGCCGGCGTCTACCTGGTCGGCCGGGCGTTCCCGCTGTTCGCCCCGGAAGTGTTGCTGGTCATCGCCTACACCGGGGCGGCCACCCTGTTCGTCAGCGCCACCATCGCCCTCGTGCAGACCGACATCAAGCGGGTTCTGGCGTACTCGACGTGCAGCCAGCTCGGGTACATGATGCTGGCCCTCGGGGTCGGCGGGTGGGTGGCGGGCTTACTGCACCTCGTCACCCACGCCTTCTTCAAGGCCCTCCTGTTCCTGGGCAGCGGCAGCGTCATCCACGGCTGCCACCACGAGCAGGACCTCCGCAAGATGGGCGGGCTGTTCGGCCCGATGAAGGTCACGGCCCTGACGATGCTCGTCGGGGTGTTAGCCATCAGCGGGGCACCATTCTTCAGCGGCTGGTACAGCAAGGACCAGATCATCGCCTCGGCCCTGGGGTACGGGCTGGTCCATAAGGAACACGTCCTCCTGTTCCTGCTGCCGCTGGTCGGGGCCGGGCTGACCGGGTTCTACATGTTCCGGCTCTGGTTCCTGGCGTTCGCCGGCCGGCCGCGGGACGAGCACGTCCACCACCACGCCCACGAGTCGCCCCGGGTGATGACGCTGCCGCTGGTCGTCCTGGCCGTGTTCAGCGTCGGCGTGGCCTGGGGTTCGCCGCCGTGGGACGCCGACGCCAGCTACCTCGGGCACCTGTTGCACGACTCCGAGCCGGCGGCCGCCGACGTGCCGTTCGCCGAGGAACACCACGAGGCCCACGAGGTCCATCTGGTGGCCGGGGTGGCGGCCCTGGTCGTCGCCCTGCTCGGGGCCGGGCTGGCGGCGGCGATGTATTGGCGGTCGGTGATCGACCCGGCCGCGATCCGCAACCACGTCGGCGGGGTGTACGCCTTCCTCCGCCGGAAGTGGTACTTCGACGAGGTGTACGATGCGGCCGTCGTGAACCCAACAGTCGGGCTGGCGTTCGCCGCGGCCGCCGCCGACAAGCGGCCGACCGACGGCCCGGCGGACGCCCCGCCCCGGCGGTTCGACCTGCTCACCCTCGACGGCCTGCTCACCGCCGTCGGCCAGCTCGCCGACACCGCCGGCCGGGGCCTGCGGACGGTGCAGACCGGCCGGCTGCGGGGCTACGTCGTGGCCCTGGCCTTGACGGTGGTGCTGCTGTTGGGGATGCTCTGGGGCTTGACGAGTCAGGCGAGCGGGGGGCGTTAGCTCTTCGTCTCCGGTGGCACAGGCCTCCCGGCCTGTGCTCGGTAAGCAGCACAGGCCGGGAGGCCTGTGCCACCAAGACCAGGGCCAGGGAATGCCCGAGACCGACCTGATCTGGATGACCGCCCTGGTGTTCCTGCCGGCCGCGTTCGCGGCCGGGCTGCTCCTCTTCCCGGCCCGGTGGGTCGAGGCGATGCGGTGGTGGGCCTTGTTCGGCACCGCCGGGACGCTCTCGCTGAGCCTGTGTGTCGTCGTCGGCTACTACGCGATGCTCGACACCCGGGTGGACGCCGGCGGGCAGCCGCGGTACGCGGCGCTCAGCCGGCTCGAGGCTCGGGCCGACCAGGCGGCCAGCGACGCCGCCCGCGGCATCCCCCGCTATCTCGCCGACGACTGGGTGACCCGCCGGCCGTGGGTCGACCGCTTCGACATCGACTACGCCCTCGGGGTGGACGGCATCAGCCTGTCGCTGGCCGTGCTGACGACGTTGGTGACGTTCCTCGCGGTCGTCGCCAGTTGGAAGATCGACACGTCGGTGAGGGGGTATCTCGCCCTCATTCTGTTGTTAGAGACGGGCGTCCTCGGGGCCTTCCTCGCCCTCGACTTCTTCCTCTTCTACGTCTTCTACGAGGTGATGCTGCTGCCGATGTACGTCCTCATCGGCCTGTGGGGCGGCGGGCGGCGGCGGCTGGCGGCCCTGAAGTTCGTCCTGTACACCCTGCTCGGCAGCGTCGGTATCCTGGTCGCCCTGATCGGCCTCTACTCGGCCGATGTCCGCGACTTCGTGGACCAGGAGGAGGTGAAGCGGCAGGCGGCGATCCTGCACCGGGCCAACCCGTCGCTGACCGAGGCCGACGCCCTGCAAAAGGTCGAGGTCCACTCGTTCGACTTCGTGACGCTCGGCAAGGCCGGGCGGGCGGTGATGCTCGTCCTGTCCGGGCAGGAATCGCGGCTGGCCGTCCGGGCCAAGCCGGCCGAGGAGCCGCTGCCCGGCGACGACACCGGCCCGGTGAAGCTGTTCGCCCCGGGCGCGAACCGTGAGGAAGCCATCGCCCGGCTGAAGGCCCAGCCGATCTGCACCCCGGCGTTCCAGTACCTGATGTTCGGGCTGCTGTTCGTCGGGTTCGCGGTCAAGGTGCCGATCGTGCCGCTGCACTCGTGGCTGCCGGACGCCCACGTCGAGGCCCCGACCCCGGTGAGCATGATCCTGGCCGGGGTGTTGCTCAAGCTCGGCGGCTACGGCCTGATCCGGGTCGCCTTCCCGATCTGCCCGTGGGCGGCGTCCGAACTCGCCTGGTACGTCGGCCTCGTCGGGGTGGTCGGCATCGTCTACGGGGCGCTGGTGGCGATGGGCCAGACCGACTTCAAGAAGCTGCTGGCCTACTCGTCGGTCAGCCACATGGGGTTCGTGGTGCTAGGGCTGGCGGCGTGGTCGGCCGGGTCGCGGGCCCAGTACTGGGCGTGGGGCGTCAACGGCGCGCTGTTCCAGATGCTGGCCCACGGGATCACGGCGTCGGCCCTGTTCTTCGTGGTCGGGGTGATCTACGACCGGGCCCACCACCGCGACCTGAACCGGTTCGGCGGGCTGTACGAGCCGATGCCGCTCTACTCGGGCCTCAGTGCCGTCCTCTTCTTCGCGTCGATGGGCCTCCCCGGCCTCTGTGGGTTTGTTGGTGAACTGTGGGTGATGATGGCGGCCTGGAACTTCTCGCCGGCGCTGGCGGTCCCGGCGGTCCTCAGCGTCATCCTGACGGCCGGCTACCTGCTGTGGGCATGGCAGCGGGTCTACTTCGGGACCAACCCCGAAACCCGTTCGTTCCCGGAGCTGTCGGCCCGGGAGGCGGCGGTGCTGGTGCCGTTCGCCGTGCTGGCCATCCTCCTCGGCGTCTGGCCGAACGTCGTGATGAGCTGGACCGAGCCGAGCGTCACCGGCTGGGTGGCGAACCTGGCGGCGCTTCGGCCGTAGGGCACTGTCCGTAGACGTAAAAACCCAGGCAGCCTGTTGAATGCAAGGTGAGGCGAGTTTATCCTGTCGTCTGGAATAGCGAGATGACATGGGCAGTGCCGAGGGGGTGCAGGGCGATGCGACGCACCATTCCACTGATCGCGGCCGGCGGCTTCCTCACGCTCTTCGCGGGGCTGCTGACCGGACGACCCGGGGACACGCCGCACCGCGACGCGGTGTTGGCTGCGGCAAAAGAACACTGCGACGCGACCGAAGCCCAAGCCAAGCGGTTCGGCCAGCAACTGGCGGACCTCCGAAAGGCCGCGGCAGCGGATAAGGACACGGGGACGGTCGAGCTGATCGATGCCCTCGGGCAGATCGCCGACGGCGGTATTGCTCGGCTCGACCCGCCAAACCCCAAAGCCGGCAAAGGGGGCGAGCGGTTCATCCGGGTTCGGGGCGTTCGGCGTGGGACGCGGGTTCGACGGGCAGCCGGCCGTGGTAGCAGTCGCCGGCCAGCAGAAGACCAATCGCTTTTTGGCCGCCCACGCCCCGAGCCGGCTGGTATACACGGTGCCGGTCGGTGCCAAGCACTTCAAGGCGGTCGGAACACATTTGCTCCCGAGGGCGAACCTCCAGATGCGGTTCCTGGTTTACACTGGGAAGGATCAACAAATCCACCGCAGCAAGCTTCTGAAGGACGCCCCCGGGGCGGCGGTGGGGGTCAGCGTGGACCTACCCCCCCGCAAACCAGGGAGATCGTGCTGGAGGTGACGGCGGACAACAAAGACGGGGCCCACGCCGTCTGGGTCGAACCCCGGTTCGTGTGGTAAACCCTGCCGACCTCGGTGCCGCCGTTCGCGCCAGCCGCGTTTCGGGCCGCCACCTTCCGCGCCCCGACGCCCGGTCCCGAGCGCGCTCCTTCGCCGCCCGCTCCACCGCCGTTACGACCTGGTAGAATGCCCGTGCGACCCTGGGGGCGGGCCAATGCCGACCGACGACCGTATCACCGTTAACCCCCAGCAGTGCGGCGGCCGGCCGTGCGTGCGGGGGATGCGCATCCGGGTTAGCGACGTACTCGACCTGCTGGCCGCCGGGCTGACGCACGCCGAGGTCGTGGCCGAACTGCCCGACCTGGAGCCGGCCGACGTGGTTGCCTGCCTGCGGTACGCCAGCGCCCAGGCGGACCGGCCGGGGGCCGCCGCGTGACCCTCTGGCTCGACGCCCACCTGCCGCCGTCGGTCGCCCCGTGGGTGGCGGCCGGGTTCGGCGTCGGGTGCGTGGCCGCCCGCGACCTCGGGCTGCGGGACGCCCTCGACCCGCCGATCTTCGCGGCCGCCCGGGTAGCGGGGGCGGTCGTTATGACCAAAGACGCCGACTTCGCCGAGATGGTCCGCCGGCTGGGTGCCCCGCCGCAGGTGCTGTGGCTGCGGTGCGGGAACACCTCGAACGCGGCCCTGCGGGAATTGCTGAGCCGCGAGCTGCCGGCGGCGTTAGCCCGGCTCGCGGCGGGCGAGCCGCTGGTCGAACTCGGGGTGGATGCCGCCTGAACAGCCGCGGCACAAATGGCCCAGATACCACAGGCCGGCCCCGGCGTCGATCCGCAAGCCGCGCTGAACCACTTCTGGGTACACATCGACCAGGTGTAGGAGGTTGACATGACCCGGGGCGTGTACCACGTCGTCAGTGAGACCACCGAAGGCCGGTTTGGCGAGGTCGACGGCCTCGACGAGGCCGTTCGGATCGCCCGCGGGGTGGCCCGCGACGGCCGGCCCGGCGACCCGATCTCGATCGAGTACAACGGGAAGGTGATCCACCAGTTCGTCCTGACCCAGGACGGGCGGGTCGAGGAAGAGCGGTCCGCTGACCGATTCGACTGCATAATGTCGGCCCGGGCTACGCCGCCCCGCCGGCGTTCTTGGCCGCCACCTTCTTCAGCCCTTGTGCCCGGTCGCGGGCCTTCTCCTTCGCCGCCCGCTCGACCGCCGTGCCGACCGGCAAGGCATCCGCGTCGGCCGCCGCCTGATCCGCCATCGCCGCCGTCACGTCGGCCGCCTTCACCGCCCGGGCCGTCAGCACCGTCACCACGTTGTTCCGGACCTGCACGAACCCCGACTCCACGAAGAACCGGGTGGTCGTGGTGCCGGTCTTGAGGCGTAGCTCGCCGGCCCCGAGCCGGCCGATCAGCGGCGCCCGGCCGGGCAGTACCCCCAGCTCGCCGTCGTACATCGGCAGGACGACGAACTCGGCCAAGCCGTCGAACGCCGCCTTCTCCGGGGTCACGACCGTCACCCGGACCTTCCCCTTCAGGGCGTCGGCCGCCTCGGTCGCCTCGCTGGGCATGAGGGAGTGCTCCACCGCGCTCTGGACGGTCGGCTCGGTGACGGGGGTGCTGGCCATGATGATTCCTATCGTCACCCGGGGCTGTCGCCCCGGGCTATGCTGTCTCGGCCCTTCGGGCCTCAAGACCGGGTGACCGGCGGGCTGAAAGCCCGACACAACGTAGCCCGGGGCGACAGCCCCGGGTCGTGTCGCGCTACTTGCCCGAAGCCATCTTCTCGGCCGCGGCCGCGACCTGGTCGATCGGGCCGACGTACATGAACGCCCCCTCGGGCACCGTGTCCCACTTCCCGTCGCACAGCTCCTCGAAGCTGCGGATCGTGTCCTCCAGCTTCGTGAACTCGCCCGACTTGCCGGTGAACGGCTCGGCCACGAAGAACGGCTGCGACAGGAACCGCTCGATCCGCCGGGCCCGGGCCACCGTCGCCTTGTCCTCCTCGGACAACTCCTCCACCCCGAGGATGGCGATGATGTCCTGGAGTTCCCGATACCGCTGCAGGATCCGCTTGACCCGGTCGGCCACCGCGAAGTGCCGCTCGCCGACGTACTGCGGGTCCAACAGCCGGCTGTTCGACGCCAGCGGGTCGATGGCCGGGTAGATGCCCTTCTCGGAGATCGACCGCTCCAGGTAGATGAAGGCGTCGAGGTGCTGGAAGGTGTTGGCCGGGGCCGGGTCGGTCGGGTCGTCGGCCGGGACGTACACCGCCTGCACCGAGGTGATGGCCCCCGCCTTCGTCGAAGTAATCCGCTCCTGGAGTTCGCCCATCTCGGTCGCCAGCGTCGGCTGGTAGCCGACCGCGCTCGGCATCCGGCCCAAGAGGGCCGACACCTCGCTCCCGGCCTGGCTGAACCGGAAGATGTTGTCCACGAACAACAGGGTTTCCGTCCCGGTGCTGTCGCGGAACCACTCGGCCATCGTCAGGGCCGACAGGGCGACCCGCAGCCGGGCCCCGGGCGGCTCGTTCATCTGCCCGAACACCATCGCGGTGCTCTTGAGCACGCTCTCGGCGTCGGCCCCGGCCCCGGTCTTCGTCTCCTGCATTTCCAGCCAGAGGTCGTTCCCCTCGCGGGTCCGCTCGCCGACCCCGGCGAACACCGAGTACCCCTTGTACTCCTTGGCGATCCGGGTGATGAGTTCCTGAAGAATCACGGTCTTGCCCAGCCCGGCCCCGCCGAACAGCCCGGCCTTGCCGCCCCGGACGAGCGGGGTCAGCAGGTCGATGACCTTGATGCCGGTGACCAGCACCTCGGCCTTGGGCGACAGGTCGGCGAACTTCGGCGGCTCGCGGTGGATGCCCCGGGTCTCGGCGGCGTTGACCGGCCCCTGCCCGTCGATCGGCTCGCCGAGCAGGTTGAACACCCGGCCGAGGGTGCCGAGGCCGACCGGCACGGACACCGGGCCACCGGTGTCGGCCGCGTCCATCCCGCGGACGAGGCCGTCGGTGCTGCCCAGGGCGACGCACCGGACCCGGCTGCCGCCGAGGTGCTGCTGGACCTCGCCGGTCAGGGTGGCCCCGGGGTCGCTGCCGCCGCCCTTGCCGGCCGACACGCCCTTGATGGTGACGGCGTTGTAGATGTCCGGCAGGTGGCCTTCCTCGAACTCCACGTCGAACGTGGACCCGATGACCTGGACGATCTTGCCGACCTTCTTCGCGGTGGTCGCGACCATGTCTGCTCCGTCGGGTGTATCGGGCGGCCGGCACAGCCGGCCCTACGACTTCGGAACCAGGAAGCTCAGGTGGTGGGCACAATGCCGCAGTTGAACGGTCCGCGCCTCGTCGCGGGTTAACTTGCCGAACAAGGGCGACGGCAGGTACTCGCCGGCGTGGCCCTCGAACCGCTTCGCTGCCTCCCGCAACCGTTCGACCGCCGCGGCCGGGTCGCCGCCGGGGGCTGACACCGACTGCGGCATGGTCGGCCCGCCGGCCGGCATCCCGTCCCGCAGGACCCTCGCCAGCATCCGCCGGCCCATCGTCTTCCGCACCACCGCCAGCATCGCCCGGATCGGCAGCGGGGCCTTCGGGAACCCGGCCACCGGGTACGTCAGCCAGGCCGCCAGGTGGTCGCAGCACTGGGCCAGGTCCCAGTTCCCGGCCCGGTCGTACCCGACGGCCAGCAGGTGCTCGGCGTCCCGGACGGCGTCGTCGAGCGACGCGAACGACAGCGGGCGGCGAGCGACGGTCATACCGGCTCCTCTGTGGAGCGCGGGCGGGCCCCCCCCCGGTTGCGTACCCCCATGATCGGGGGGGGCCGCCCCCCCCCCCAAAACCAGAGCGTAAT
>JAIEQN010000988.1 GCA_019747685.1 Gemmataceae bacterium | reverse complement strand
GTCGAGAAGGCCCTGGCCGGGCGGAAGTACACCGTCTTCTGCGGCCACATGCACCGCTACCAGGTGTACCACCGGAACGGGATGAGCTACTTCCAACTGGCCACCACCGGCGGCGGCAGCCGGATGCGGGGGGTCGAGTACGGCGAGTTCGACCAGGTCGCCTGGGTGACGGTGAAGAAGGACGCCCCGCTGATCGCCAACGTCCTGCTCGACGGCGTCCTGCCGGCCGACCTGGAGGTCAAAGACACGGAAGAAGCCGGGGTCAAGGAGAACCGCCAGCCGACCCACCCGGCCGCCGTCACCCTCCGGATGGACGGGAAGCCGCTGGCCGGGGCGACCGTCACCCTGCACAAGCTGAACCCGGAGACGGAGAAGTGGGGGTCGTGGGCCGACGGGCTGACCGACGACCGGGGCGAGACCAAGCTCTCGACCTACACCAAGTTCGACGGCGTGCCGGCCGGGAAGTACGCGGTCACGGTGGTGAAGACCGGGAAGGGGTACTACGACGGCGAGGTCCCGGAGAAGAGCCAGCTCCCGGCCCGGTACGAGACCCCGGCCGCCAGCCCGCTGCGGGTGACGGTCAAGCCCGGGGCCAACGAGTTCATCCTGGAGTTGGTGGGGAAGTAGCCTTTCGGGCCACAGGCCGGGAGGCCTGTGGCCGATCACTCCTGCATCGGCAACTTCAGGTCGAGTGTCTTCCCGTCCCGGACGACCTTCACCGGCACCGTCTCCCCCGGCTTGCGGGCCGTCAGGGCGTGCCGGAACACGTCGGCCTCCCGCGGCAGGTCCGTCCGTCCGTCGAACGAGACGATCACGTCGTTCTTGCGGAAGCCGGCCTTCTTGGCCGCGGCGTGCGGGCCGTACTCGCCGACGTGTTCGACCCGCAGGGCCATCCCGCCGGCCGGGCGGTCGTCCGCCGGCACCAGCAGCAGCCCGCCGGTCACCATCCGCCGGTAGCCCCACGCACTGACCCGCCAGGACGGGTCGTCCCGCTCCCGCCAGCCGGCCGGCAGCCGCCAGGTGAGGTCCTGCAGCTTCCCCTCACGGACCAGCCCGACCTTGATCGTCGCCCCGCCCGGGGCGGCCCGGTGCAACACCCATTGCACGTCGGCGATGGAGATGATCGGCTGGCCGTCGAGCGTCCGGATGGCGTCGCCGGCCCGGAACCCGGCGGCCCCGGCCGGCGACCCGGCCTTCACCTCCCGGACCGCCGCCTTCTCCTTCGGGTCGAGGACCAGCCCGAGCGATTTCGGGTGCGGGTACGGGGTCAGGAGTTCTTCCGGCATCGGCTCGCCCTTCGCCCGGCGGAGGTCGCGGGCGGCGTCGCCGATCTGGTGGCAGTGGATGCAGGTCGGGACGACGTTCCCCGAGGTGGCCAGCGCCGGGCCGTATTTCCCCTTGAGCGACGGGAACGCCTCCGGGGTCGGGAACCGCGGGGCCGGCCCCCGCTTCCCGGCCAGGGCCGCCTGGTTCGCCGGGTAGCCGCGGTGCAGCTCCAGCCCGGCCTCCAGCGCCTTCGCCAACCCCTCGACGGACACGTCGCCCACCCAGTTGGTCCGGTGCGACCGGGTGCCGAACCGGCCGTAGACCGTCCCGTCGGCGTTCAGCAGGAAGACGGCGAAGGACTGGTCGGTGTCGAACTGGAAGGTGGACAGGTCGAGGCCGTTGGTCGAGACGACCCGGACCCGGACGTATTGGTCGAGGAGCGGCCGGAGGACCGGGTCCGTGTCGACCACGGCGTCGTCCAGCTTGACGCACTCCTCGCACGGGATGCAGCGGAGGACGACGACGACCGGCTTGCCGGCCTTCTTGGCCTCGGCCAGCGCCTTCGGCAGGTCGTTGTAGACCCAATACCCGTCGGCCTCGACATTGACCTGGTCGTCCCGGACCTTCTTCTCGCGGGGGTTCTGGGCGGCGGCCGGGACGGCGACGGGGAGGACGAGGGCGGCGGACAGGATGAGGCGGAGCATGGAGGGGCCCGTGGGGAGGACGCCGGGTGTTGTGCCGGCGTCACCCCGGGGCCGCAACCGCCGCTAGCCGGCCCGTTGCTGGCGTTCTGCGCGGTCGGGCTACCAGTCGCTGCCGAGGACATCGCCCCCGGCCGGCGTGACGGCGGACCAGAAGGTGGACTCGCTCACCCCCGGGGCAACTGTCCGGACGCTGCCGTCGCCGAGCGTCACCAGCAGTCCACTGGGGAACAGGGCCTGCGGCACCCGGTGGTCGCAGTCCAGGAAGGTCGGCTTGATCTGGAACGTCATCCCCGGGACCGACGCTCGGGTGGCCGGCGGGCTCCCGGCCGTCACCGGCGTCACGTCGTCATTCCCCGGGTCGGCGAACAGCGCCGCCTGGGGCCCGGGTCCGGAACACCTGATCCGCCGGTCCGAGGCGTCGTAGCAGACGGTGGGCAACACACTCCATCGGTAGTCGCTCCCCGCGCACGTCGCGTAGTGGTGGGTCATCACAACGGTGCTCGACGTCCCGTCGGGGAACGAAGCCGGTAGCGAATTCTTAGGGGCGAACGCCAAGGCGTTGAACACGTAGCTGGTACTCCCCACGTTGATCTTTCCCTTCGGGTACGCCCCGACCGCGTCGAACGAGGGGTCATACCGGCTACGGTAGTAGGGCGGGCGGTACTCTTCGTCACTCGACACGCCCTCCGGGCCCGGCAGTTCCAGGTACGGCATGAGGCTGAACAGGATCGAATCACCCTTGACCGGGCCGGACCCGTCGAGGGCCGGGACCCGGCCGTCGTAGGCCCCCGCGAACGAGTGGACCGCCAGCCCGAACTGCTTCAGCTTGTTCATCTCGTCCGCCCGGGCGGCGGCCGCCCGGACCTTCTGGACCGCGGGCAGCAGCAGGCCGATCAGAACCGCCAGGATGGCGACGGCGACGAGCAGCTCGATCAGGGTGAATCCGGAACGCACGCGCATGGTCCGACCCTCCGGAAGGTTGACCGGCACCCAACCCGTCCCGCTAGCGTCAGGGTACCGTACAGCCGTTGGTGACCGCCGGGGCGTACGAGACGATGATGTTCGGCTTGAACGCACCGTCGAACACCTGCATTAGTCCGGACGTGATCGGCGTCCCCTGCGTTTTGCCCGTCGCGATGGACGCCGGGAAGTTGCCGCTCGGGAGCAGGATGCCACCACCCCCCGAGGTCTTTTTCGCGGTCGGCCCGCACTGGACCTTCCCCAGCTTCGGGTCGGTCGTGTAAATGCTGACCTGCACCTCGTTGATGTTCGCGCAGTTCTTCCAGTCGACGGAGGCGCTGATCTCCCCGGCGACGGAGCCCGCCTTGGGGAAGCCGGTGCTGAAATCGATCCACGGCTGGGGCGGCGGCTGGGCGATGGCTAGCCCGCAGAGGACGACCGCGAGGACGCACGCTACCGCGGTCCGGAACCGGAGCATGGTAGTACCTCCTGATGTGGAGCAGAGGTGGGCGACTCGACCGTGACGCCGGTAAGAAGTGTAAATCCCCCCCCCCCCTTCGTGTCAAGGCGCTTTCGCAGAAAAAATGCGAGCCGTCTCGTGAACAAACTCACGAGCCGGTTGGCGTTACATTCACGCAGAGACCAACGTGACCTCCTCACGCGGGCGGCTGCCGCCCTTCCTCCCTACCCGGCCCGCTGCTGGCGTTCTTCCTCGTACCGGTGGAGCTTGTTGTACAGCGTCTTCAGGCTGATCCCCAGTTCGGCCGAGGTCGCCTGCTTGTTGTGGTTGTTCTTGGCGTACACCTGGAGGATGTACTCCATCTCGATGTCGGCCAGGGTCTTCGTCCCGCCGCCGGCGGCCGCCGCCGATGGGAACGGGACCGTCGGCGGGTGCCCCTGATCCAGTCGGGCTGGGGCGTCGTAGGGTGAGCGGGGGGCGTAGGCCCCCTGGTGGCCGGCCGTCGGGTCGGTGTTCGGTATCAGGGGGCTTACGCCCCCCGCTCGCCCAACCGGGGCCGGGGTCCGCACGTCGTGCGGCAGGTGGGCCGGGGCGATCGGCTGGCCGCCGGAGACGATCCAGGCGTACTCCATCGCGTTCGCCAGCTCCCGCACGTTCCCCTGCCAGTGGTAGTCGATCAACACCCCCAACGCTTCCGGTGTCAGCAGCCCGGCCACCGCCTCGACCGGCCGCTTGGCCGCCCGGGCCAACAGGTGCCGGGCCAGGTCCGGGATGTCCGGCCGGCGGTCCCGCAGCGGCGGCAGGTGGAGCGGGAACTTGTTCAGCCGGAACAGCAGGTCCTCGCGGAACGCCCGCTCGGCGACCATCCGCCGGAGGTCGCGGTTGGTCGCACAGATCACCCGGACATCGACGGTGATCGGCTGGTTGTCGCCGAGCCGTTGAATCTCGCCCGACTCCAGGAACCGCAACAACTTGGCCTGAACGGCCAGGTCGAGTTCGCCGACCTCGTCGAGGAAGACGGTCCCGCCGTTGGCCACCTCGAAGAACCCCTTGTGGTCCCGGTCGGCCCCGGTGAACGCCCCCTTCTTGTGCCCGAACAACTGGCTTTCGACGAGTGTGCTGGCCAGCGCCCCGCAGTTGACCGGGACGAACGGCATGTCGGCCCGCAGGCTCTGCTGGTACAAGGCCCGAGCGACCACCTCCTTGCCGGTCCCGGTCTCTCCGGTGATCAGCACCCGGGCGTCGGTCGGGGCGAACTGGCCGATGAACCGGACGACCGGCTCCATCGCCGGGCTCTGGCCGACCACCAGCCCCGGCCCCTCGGCCGCCTGCACCCGGGTCTCCAGGGCCGCCGTCTTGTGCTTGAGCCTCCGCTTCTCCTGGATGCGGAGGAGTAGGCCCTCGATGTCGGCCAGCTTGCACGGCTTGGTCAGGTAGTCGAACGCCCCGAGCCGCAGGGCCTCGACGGCGGTTTCGGTGCTGCCGTACCCGGTCATGATGACGGCTTCGGTGTCCGGGTACGCCTGCTTCAGGGCGGCCAGGACGTGCAGCCCGGCCTTGTCGTGCTCCATCCGCATGTCGAGGATGGCGGCGTCGAAGGCCGTCTTCTTGATGACCTCCAGGGCGGTCTTCGAGTCCGGGCAGACGGTCACGTCGTGGCCTAGCCGGGGCAGCTCGGTCCGCATGAACTCCCGCAGGTGCTGCTCGTCGTCGACGAACAGCAGCCGCAGGCGGTGGTGGGCGGGGGTCGTCGGGGTCGCCACTCTCGTGATCCTCCTCCGCCGGCGTCGTAGCCAGCCGGCCGGAAAGTTTCGAGTTCAAAGTTTCGAGTTTCGAGTACCGGTCGGGGGATCTCGAACCGTCGAACTCGAAACTCGAAACGTTAGACTCGAAACTCGCTAGGCTGCCCGTTTACCCGGGAACGCCAGGATGGCCGGGTCGGGGCCGGGGTCGGCGGGCGGCGCGGCGTCCGCCGGCCGGGCCGGGGCCTCGGCCAGCGGCACCCGGACGGTGAACGTGCTGCCCTTCCCCGGCCCCGGGCTGGCCGCCTCGATCTGCCCGCCGTGCTGGTCCACGATCTGGTGGCTGATGAACAGCCCTAGCCCGGTCCCCTTGCCGGTCCGGCTCTTGGTGAAGAACGGCTCGAAGATGTTCTCCAGCACGTCCGGGGTCATCCCGCAGCCGGTGTCGGCGAACGCCAGCTCGGCCGACCCGCCGCGGGTGGCGAGGGTGATGGTCAGCGTCCCGTTGTCGTCCATGCTGTCCAGGGCGTTGACCACCAGGTTCAGGATGACGCTCTTGAGGTCCTGGGCGTTGACCGGGGCGACGACGTACCCGGCCGGGGTGAACTGCAGGCCCTTCCCCCGGCAGTTCGGCAGGTGCCGGGCGACCTCCAACACGCCCCGGACGAGGGCCGCCAGGTCGGTCGGTTCCCGCTTCCGGTCCCCGGTCCGGCTGAAGTCGAGCAGCTTCTGGGTGATGTCCTTACACCGCAGGGCCTCCTGCTGGATCATGGTCATGTACCGGGTCAGGACCTCGGCGTCGGCCGCCGGGGCGTGGGTGAGGGCGTCCCGGACCCGCCGCTCCAGGGCCTCGGCGCAGAACAGGATGCTGGCCAGCGGGTTGTTGATCTCGTGGGCCACGCCCGCCGCCAGGAACCCGACCGACACCATCCGCTCGCTGCGGACGAGCTGCCGGCTCCGCTCGTTCACCTGCCGGGCCAGGTCCCGGTAGATGGCGCTGAGCCGGACGGTCATGGCGTTGAACTCGTCGGCCAGCTCCTCCAGCTCGTCCCGCGACCCGAGCCGGATGGGGTGGTCGAAGTCGCCGGCGTGGACCCGCTGGACGCCCGATTGCAGCTCGCGGATCGGGGCGTAAATCCAGTCCCGGAAGTACAGCAAGAGGGCGGCGACGATGACCAGGAGCTGGACGGTGGCCACCCCGATCACCCACAGGCTCTGGCGGATCGCCCCGTTCGACCGGCGGATGATGGTCCCGATGTCGTCGACGACCGTGTTCCGCAGCTCGCCGCCGATCCGGCGGACCTCGTCGTAGGCCGGCTTGACCGCCGGGTGCTCGCGGAGCGGGAGGGCGGCCAGGTGCCCCTCCTCGAGCCGGTTCTGGGCGGCCGCCAGAACGGCCGTCAGCCGGGCCAGGGCGTCGTCGAACTGGTCGAGCAGTTCGCCCTCGATCTGCCCGGCGTCCGGGTCGAGGCCCTGGGCGACGGTCCGGGCCAGCTCGTCCCGGTAGACGCCGGCGGTCAGCCGGGCGTCCTCCACCTGCCGGGACAGCTCCCGGTTCTGGTCGTTCAAGTCGGCCGGGCCGGGCCGGTGGTCCTCGGTCAGGGCGACCAGGATGTTCAGGTGCTGGAGCTCGTAGACCTTCCGCTCGGTCGTCTTGACGGTGGTGAGGTAGGCGTTGAGCCCGTACAGGGTGCCGGCCAGGAGGAGGCCGACGCTCCCGACCACCAACCCCAGCCCGAGCATCAGCTTGTGCCGCAACCGCCGGGGACGGGCCACGCGAGCGCCTCCGGCCCGGCCGGCCCGGAATCCGTCCCGGGCCGGCGGAGCGGGCGGGACTGTACCATCGGGATTTGTCCAGCACTAGGCAACTTTTACCGACCCCGCGGGGCGTTGTTACAACCCGCCCGGGGTCCGTATCCTGACGGGTAGTCCTCGGTCCTGAGTCCTTGGTCATTGGGGTTGCGACGCGCCCGGTTTTGTACCCCAATCCCGACCTGATCTGAGGTGCCGCCGATGGCCGCCCTCGCCGACCGCCGGTGCGTGCCGTGTTCCGGGGGCACGCCGACCCTCGCCCCGGACCGGGTGCGGGAGTTGCTGGCCGAGGTGCCGGGCTGGCAGCTCGGCCCGGACGGCCGGCAGCTGGTGCAGGCTTGGCGGGCGGCCGACTTCGCGGCCGCCCTGAGGTTCTTCGGCCGGGTCGCCGAGGTGGCCGATGCCGAGGACCATCACCCCGACCTGCACCTGACCAACTTCCGGGACGTGCGGCTGGAGCTGACCACCCACGCGGCCGGCGGGCTGACCGAGAACGACTTCATCCTGGCTGCAAAGGTGAACGGGCTGGCGGGCCCGGGGGGATGATCGGTGTAGGGTGTGTCGAGCGGACCGCGGACGGTCCGCGAGACGCACCAGGAATCGCCCGGTGCGTCTCGCGGACCGCGGACGGTCCGCTCGACACACCCTACGGAGCCGGCCCGGATGGACCCCAAGCCCCCGGTCACCCCGATCCTGGTCGGCCCGTACGCCGTCGGCGGGCCGAGCCCGCTGTTGTGGGTCCTCGGCCCGTGCGTGATCGAGGGGCACGACTTCACCCTCCGGCTGGCCGACCGGCTGAAGGAGGTCGCCGACCGGCTCGGGCTGAACCTGGTCTTCAAGGCGTCGTTCGACAAGGCCAACCGGACCTCGGGGAAGTCGTTCCGCGGGCCGGGGTTGCAGGACGGGCTGAAGACGCTCGACGCCGTCCGCCGGGCGACCGGGCTGCCGGTCACCACCGACGTTCACGAGTGCCACCAGGCGGACCCGGTGGCCGAGGTGTGCGAGGTGTTGCAGGTGCCAGCGTTCCTGGCCCGGCAGACCGACCTGATCGAAGCGTGCGGCCGGACGGGGCGTGTGGTGAACGTCAAGAAGGGGCAGTTCATGGCCCCGTGGGACATGCGGAACGTCGTCGCCAAGCTGGCCGAGGTCGGGAACCGGCGGGCGCTGTTGACCGAGCGGGGCACCACCTTCGGGTACGGGATGCTGGTCAACGACCTGCGGGCGATCCCGTGGATGCAGGAAACCGCCGCCCCGGTGATCTTCGACGCCACCCACAGCGTACAGAAGCCGGGGGCCCTCGGGGACCGGACCGGGGGCATCCGGGAGATGATCCCGGTCCTGGCCCGGGCGGCGGTCGCGGCCGGGTGCGACGGGCTGTTCCTGGAGACCCACCCGGACCCGGACGCGGCCCAGAGTGACGGCCCGAATGCCATCCCCCTGGACCAACTGCCGGACCTGATCCGGACCTGCCTGCGGATTCGAGAAGCACTGACCGCCGGGTAGGGCACGCGCCGCGTGCCGACGGCTCGATGGCTCGCGGCGCGACCGATACACCACCCAACACGAAACCCTGATGCACCGTCCCGGCCTGCTCTGCCTCGCACTCGCCGTATCCCTGACCGCCGGCTGCGCGAAACCCCCGGTCAGCCAGTCCGGGCCGGGGAAGGGCCAAGCCGGCGGGCCGGCCGCCGACCCGTGGGAGGCGGTCGCCCGGCGGTTCAAGAAGGAGACCGACCCGGCGGCGGTGAAGACCGCCCTCGGCCAGCTCGGTAACGACCTGGCCGCCCGCCCCGAGCTGCCGCAACTACCGGGCCTCCCCCCCGACCGCCGGGACGAGCTGGTGAAGCTCGTCCCGCTGTCCGAGGCCGAGGTCGCCGAAGTTACCCCGGCCGTCTACTCCGGGCTGGACGCGGCCTACGTGGCCGACGCCTTCTACCTGCTCGACGCCGCTCGCAGCCTCGACCCCGGCGGGCTGCCGCCGGCCGAGCTGGCCCGGCTCGGGTTCGACTGGGTCTGCCGCCAGGTCTACCCCTACCCGTGGGAAAACGAGAGTAACATCTTCGTCCCGGCCGTCCCGCCGACCGCCGTTCTCCGCCGGGGTTCCGGGACCGGGCTGGAGCGGGCCTACGTGTTCCTCGCCCTGCTCCAGCAGATGGGCCTGGACGGGTGCCTGGTCGGCCCGCCGGAGGCCGCCGGCCAGCCGGCCGGCCCCCGCGGCTACCGGCTCCGGGCCGCCGACGGGTCGGCCGGGTTGACCGTCCCCCGCGGCCCGTTCTGGGCGGTCGGGGTCCGGGCCGGGAGCGACGTCCTGTTGTTCGACCCGTGGGCCGGCCGGCCGGTGCCCGGGCCGGGCGGGGCCGGCGTCGCCACCCTGGCCCAGGCGAAGGCCGACCCGAACCTGCTGAAGGACGCCGCGGGCGGGCCGACCCCCGACCAGGTGAAGGGGGCGGCCGTGTTCCTGGCCGCCCCGGTCAGCGGCCTGTCCCCGCGGATGGCCGTTCTGGAGGAGAAGCTCAAGGCCGAGGTCGGGGTGAGGCTGGCGACCGACCCGGCGACCCTCCGGGCCCGGTTCGCGGACGCCGCCGGCGGCCCCCCGCGGTTCTGGCACCCGGCCGACGACACGTTCGCCTACGGCCGGGTGATGGCCGCCTTCACCCCGGTCGAGGAGGGCGGGACCGACCCGAGCCCGCCCCGGGTCCGGCTCCGAGACCAGTACCTCCGGTCGATGCTCCCGCCGTCCGTCATGGCCCTGCCGGCCGGGTTGGAGGCCCCCCCGGCGATGGACCGGCTGTCGATGGCCGTGAGGGGGGCCTACGCGGTCGCCTTCCTGTCCCCGCCGGGCGGCCAGCCGGGGCCGCGGGAGCGGATCCAGCGGGGCCAGTTCCAGGACGCCAACCGGTTCCTGACCGAGAAGCAGGACGCCTTCGGGCGGGGGCTGGAACGGCTCCGGGAGGCCGACCGGGGGGAGGCCGGGAAGTGGGTCGAGACGGTCAACGAGCTGTACGCCGCCCTCCGCCGGGCCCGGTTCCCGGACCCGCTCAAGGACCGCGAGCCGCGGCCGGACACCGACCCGGCGGTGGCCGACGCGAGGCGGGCCCTGGACGAGTTCTGGCAGGCCACCACCCCGGTCGTGATCCAGATGGTGGACCGGGCGGTCGCCGCCCCGGGGCAGGCCGAGGCCGCCTACCTGCTGGCCCTGTCCAAGCACGAGGAGGCCGAGCGGAAGCACGCCCGGGCCGCCCGGGCCGGGTCGGACGACGCCCGGGCGGCCGCCCGGGCCGCCTGGGCCGAGGCGGCC
>JAIEQN010001114.1 GCA_019747685.1 Gemmataceae bacterium | reverse complement strand
GCCCCCGGGCGAGCCGGCCGGCGTCCGGGTAGGCCGCGGCCACCGCCACCACCCCGGCCGACGCGACGGCGAGGAGCGTCAGCCCGCCGGCCCGCATCCCCAGAGACTCGGAGTAGCCCCAGGCGAACGGCACCGCCAGCGCCGCCGGGCCGAGGACCAGCAGCGGCCCCCGCCACCGCCTCGCCCATGACACGAGCCGGTCGCGGTGGAAGTGGTAGGCGTAGCCGAGGAGGACGCCGTAGCAGAGGGCGTCGGCCCGGGTGTGGGTCTGAATCTTGGCCAGTTCGGGGTCGCCGGCGACGGCCCGCAGGACCGGCCCGGCCAGGCACCCGGCCAGGCAGACCCACGGCAGCCGCCGCACCCCGACCGCGACGAGGACCAGCGGCAGGGCCAGGTAGAAGTGCTCCTCGACGGCCAGCGACCACGACATGTCCCAGCGGGTTTCGGGCCAGACGTAGGTTTGCAGGAACAGGACGTTCGGGACGGCCTCGGCGAACTTCGGGGCGACCGGCTCGCCGGCCTTGACGGCGAGCGCCACCGCCAGCACGAACGCGACGCCGTAGGCGGCGTAGTAGGCCGGCCAAATCTTGAACCCGCGGCGGAGCCAGAACCGGCGGACCTCGATCCGTCCCCGCCGGCCGAGTTCGGCGTACAACAGCCGGGAGATCAGGAACCCGGACAGGACGAAGAACAGCACGACGCCGTAGACGCCGAGCCGGAACGCCCGCCCGCCGGGGCCGCGGGCGAAGGCGTCGGGCAGCGGGACGTGGGCGGCCAGGACCATCACCACGGCCAGCCCGCGGAGGACATCGAGGCTGAAGAACCGGCGGTCGGGCGGCGTCATGCCGGCCTCCGGGGACGATGCGGGGCGGCATGGTAGCCGGTGTGGGTCGGGCGGGGCAAGCCGGGTCACGACCAAGGGCTCACGATGCGGATCACGTCGCTCGCCACCGACCACCTACGCGTCCCGCTCGGCAAGCCCGGGCGGGTGCCGCTGGGCGGGCCGAAGGCCGCCGGCCCGGACGCCGTCGATCTGCTCCTCGTCCACGCCGAGACCGACGCCGGGGCGGTCGGCCTCGGGTTCACCTACCTCCTCGGGCCGGGGGTCGGGGCCGTCCGCGACCTGCTCGACCACGAGCTGCCGGCCCTGGTCGTCGGCGAGGACCCGCACGACACCGACCGGCTGTTCACCCGGGCCGGGCGACGGTTCGCGGCCGTCGGGTTCGCCGGCCTCGCCGCCCGGGCCTACGCCGCCATCGACCTCGCCCTGTGGGACCTCAAAGGCCAGGCGGCCGGCCTCCCGCTGCACCGGCTGCTCGGCGGGGCCCGCCCGGCGGCCCCGTTCTTCCGGTCCGACCTCGCCCCCCACGGCCGGCCGGCCGAGGACGTGCTGGCCGACGCCCGGCCGGTCGTCCGGGACGGGGCGATGGGCGTCCGGGTCGAGGTCGGCCGGGGCGACGTGCAGGAGGACGCCGACCGGGTCCGGGACCTGTCCGACGGCCTCGGGGACGGCGGCTGGGTGGGGGTGTCGGCCGGCGGCCGGTTCGACCTGAACACGGCCGCCGCCCTGGCCCACTTCTTCGGGGACATCGGGGTCGACTGGTTCGAGGACCCGCTCCCGGCCGGGGACGACCCGGGCCACCGCCGGCTGGCCGACCTGGCCGAGGTGCCGCTGGCGGTCGGCTCGTCGTTCGACTCGCCAGACCAATTCTTCCGCGTCATCCGGGACGGGGTCATCCGGACGGTCCGGCCGGACGTGTGCCGGCTGGGCGGGATCACCCCGGTGCTGAAGGTGGCGGCGGTGGCCGAGGCGTTCGGCGTCGCCGTCTCGCCGGTCCGGCTGCCGGAGGTCGGCGTCCATCTGGCGTGCGGGCTGGCGGCCGTCCCGCACGTCGACTCGGTCGGCTGGTTCGCCGAGGTGTTCCACGGCGGCCCGCACCTGCAAGACGGCAAGGTGGCCCCGCCGGACGACCCGGGGCTGGGGCTGCACGTCAACCGGGCCGCGGTCGAGCGGTATCGGGCCGTGTCCTCGTAGGGTGGGCGGAGGCCCGCCGCAGGCGGGACGAGGCCCACGCGGGCCGTCATTGCCTCACCGTGGGCCTCGGCGGTCCTGGTGGACCGCCTCCGCCCACCCTACGAAACCGGGCATCCGGGGTGCGTTGCCGTTGCTCCCGGTCGCGGCCGGGCCTATCACGACGCCATCCCTACCGGAGGCCGACGATGACCAGCAACCCGGAGAAGCGGGTGCAGGAACTGCACCTGACCCTGCCCCCGGCCCCGAAGCCGGTGGCCGTGTACAAGCCGGCCGTCCGGCACGGCAACCTCCTGTTCGTGTCCGGGCACGGCCCGCTCAAGGCCGACAAGACCCTCATCCTCGGCCGGGTCGGGGAGAACCTCTCCACCGAGCAGGGGAAAGAGGCGGCCCGGCAGACCGGGCTGGCGATCCTGGCCACCCTGCGGGACACCCTCGGGTCGCTCGACAAGGTCAAGCGGCTGGTCAAGTCGCTCGGGTGGGTGAACTGTACGGCCGCGTTCACCGACACCCCGGCGGTGATCAACGGGTATTCGGAGCTGATGCGGGACGTGTTCGGGGAGGACGCCGGGGTCGGGGCCCGGAGTGCCGTCTCGGCCCACACCCTGCCGGGCGGGATGGCCGTCGAGGTCGAGGCGATCTTCGAGGTGGAGTAGCGGGGGCAAGAGTATACCACAAAGGCACGGAGTTCACACGGAGGTTCACAAAGAAGACATTTTTCCTTCTGTCTCCTCGGTGGCCCTCCGTGTGATCTCCGTGCCTCCGTGGTGAAATCTTCGCCCTAAATCAACTTCATGACCGCGTCGGCGGCGGTGTCCTCGGTGGCGAACCCGGCCCCGACGAACCCGGCCAGCCGGCGGGCCGGGCCGGTCGGCTCGCCGACCAGCACCACCCGCAGCCGCGGCTGGGTCAGCCGCAGCTTGGCCGCCGTCAGGAACCCGCTCTCGCACACCGACGCGGCCGGCAGGACCACCGCCGCCGGGTTCTTCCGGGCCACCTTGCGGTGCAGCTCGTCGGCGGTCGCGGCCGTACACACGTCCCACCCGAGCAGCCGGAATTGGTTGGCCACCCGGTCGGCGAACCCCGGCCCGCCGCCGAACACCACCCGCGGGGCCTTCCGCGTGGCACAGCCGGCCCCGCGGTCGTCACTCAAACGGTTCAACCAGTTGCGACTCACGATTTCTCCCCCTCCCTCTTTGCCGCCCGGCCGGCCCCGTTCAGACGATCCCGGCTACCAGGAAGTTCGCCCCGGAGGGGTGGAACTTGCGCGGGCGGCCGGGAAATAGGGCCGGCGTGACGGACCCGTTACACCGCCGGGCGGAACCGACCCCGGGGGGGTCGATTTTTCTTGCCCGGCGCGGAAGTCGGGACTACAACCGATCTTCCGGACAATACACCCCGCCCGCCGCCCCCTTTCAGCGCAGGACATGCCGGCGGGGTGAGGTGGGAGGATAAGCCCCCCGGGGCCGACCGTCGAGGTCGGTTGCCAGTCCGGGGCGTCATCGCCCCCTCCCCCGGCCCCTCCCCTCCGAGGGGTGGGGGGAAAGGCTAAGTCCATGCTTCTTTCCCCCCTCCCCTCGTAGGGGAGGGGCCGGGGGAGGGGTTCTTCCGATAATATCACCACCCCCTTACCCCCGGAGCCCCCTCCCATGGCCAAGGCCCGCATCTCGATCGGCACCTGGGCGTACCTGTTCAACCAGGACGTGCCGACCAACGACTTCCACCAAATCCTGCACAAGCTCCAGGACCTGGGGTACGACGGGGTCGAGCTGGGGAGCTTCGGCCCGCACCCGTCCCCGGCCACCCACCCGACCCGGGCCGACCGCCAGAAGCTGAAGAAGACGATCGCCGACCACGGGCTGGCCCTCTCCGGCATCGCGGTGGACCTGTGGGCGTTCAAGACCCCCGGCGTGTCCATCCTGGACGAAATCCCGGCCGCGTACCTCACGGCGTTCCTCGGCTGGTGCGCGTTCGCCAGCGACCTTGATGCCAAGACGATCCGCGTCGACACCGTGGTCGGCCCGGATTTCTTCGGGAAGGACCCGGAGGGCCAGAAGATCGGGGCGGAGAAGGGGATGGACCGGCTGGCCGCGGCCTGGGACAAGGCCAGCAAGATGGCCGCCGACTACGGGCTGAACGTCTGCTGGGAGTTCGAGCCGGGGTTCGCGTTCAACAAGCCGTCGGAGATCGTCAGGCTGGTGGACCTGGTGCGGGCGAAGGGGAACAACAACTTCGGGGTGCTGTACGACACCTGCCACGCCCACATGTGCGCGACCGTGGGGGCCAACCACGTCGGCCAGAAGGAGCTGCTGCCGGGCGGCGAGCTGGAGCTGCTGGAGAAGCTGAAGGGGAAGATCACCCACGTCCACGTAATCGACTCGGACGGCAGCCTGAACGAGCACAACACCTCGACCCACAACCCGTTCGGGACGGGGAAGCTGGACTTCGACAAGCTGACCCCGGCGATCCGGGCGGCCGGGGTGCCGCACGACTGGTGGACGGTCGACCTGTGCTTCTGGCCGAACGCCTGGGAGGTGACGGCCCAGAGCAAGAAGTTCCTGGACAAGCTGCGGGAGAAGTACGCGGCCGCGTGATGGTAGAATGACCGCCGGCCGGGGGTACGACGCCCCCGGTCGTCCGACCGTGAGGCGTCCATGCCAGCGACCGCCGCCCGGACGACGAAGACCGCGACCGACCGGGAAACGGCCGCCGATCTCGTCCACCGGCTCGGGGACATCCCGCTCGACCGCATCCGGATGAAGCCGCCCCCGGGGACGGCGACCGAGGCGGACCTGCTCCGGGCCGGCGGGCCGGTCTGTGAACTGATCGACGGGACGTTGGTGGAGAAGGCCGTGGGCAACCGGGAGTCCTTCCTCGGCCTGTACATCGGCGGCCGCATGCTGACCCACGCCCTCGCCAACAAGCTCGGGGTCGTCCTCGGCGAGGCCGGCTACGTCCGCGTCACCTCGGACCAACTCCGGGCCCCGGACGCGACCTTCATCCCGTGGTCGGCGTTCCCGGGCGGTAAGCCGCCGAAGGGCCAGGCCTATTGGGCGGTCGCCCCGGGGTTGGTCGTCGAGGTCCTCAGCCCGAACAACACGAAGGCCGAGATCGACCGGAAGTTGAAGGAGCTGTTCGCCGCCGGCTGCAAGCTGGCCTGGGTGATCGACCCGGAAACGGAGACGGCGAAGGTGTACACCTCCGCCAAGCGGTTCAAGCTGGTCGACTCCACGGCGACCCTGGGTGCCGGGAAGGCGTTCCCCGGGTTCACGCTGTCGCTGGCCGCCCTGCTCGCCGACACGGAACTGCCGGAGTAGGCCCCGGAGGCCGCCATGACCGCCGACGCCGTCCGGGCGTACCACGACCGGCTGCTCGCCGACCCGGCCCTGGCCGCCGACAGCCAGGCCGCCCTCGACCGCGGCCAGGAGGCCCGCGGCCTCGTCTACGCCGGCCGCCCGGTCTGCCGGGTGCTGCGGCCCCGGTTCCTCACCCCCCACCAGTACCGCTTTCTCCACGACCGGGTCCGCGACCTCCTCCCGGCCCTCCGGGTCGTCCAGGACCGGGCCCTGGCCGACCCCGCCTTCCGCCGCCACCTGCGGCTGCGGGACTGGGAGGACGACCTGCTGGCCGTCGACCCCGGCTACCCCGACCCGGCCCCGACCAGCCGGTTCGACGCCTTCGTCGGGCACGGGGCCGACCTCCGGTTCACCGAGTACAACGCCGAGGCCCCGGCCGGGGCCGGGTACGCCGACTCGCTGGCCCGGCTGTTCCACGCCCTGCCGGCGTTCCAGGAGTTCGGCCGGGACTTCCAGGTCTGGCCGGTCATCTCCCGGTCCGGCGTCCTGCACGCCCTGACGGATTCCTACCGGCGGTGGCGGGGGCACGGGTCCGACCCGCCCCGGGTGGCCATCCTCGACCGCCGGGACGACCCGGCGTTCGCCGAGCTGGTCCTCTTCTACGACTACTTCCGGACGATGGGGGCCGAGGCCCGCACGGCCGACCCCCGGGACCTGGAGTACCGGGACGGCAAGCTCTACGCCGGCGACTTCCACGCGACGCTGGTGTACCGCCGGGTGCCCGTGGACGACCTGGTCGCCACGGCCGGCCCGGACGGCCCGCTCATCCGGGCGGCCCGGGACCGGGCGGCCTGCGTGGTCAACTCGTTCCGCAGCGTCTTGCTCAACAAGAAGGCGGCCGTGGCCGTCCTGAGCGACGAGCGGACGGCCGACCTGTTCACCCCGAAGCAGCGGGCGGTGATCGCCGACCACGTCCCCTGGACCCGGGTGGTCGAGGGGCGGAAGACCCTGTTCGCCGGCCGGGAGGTCGAGCTGGTCCCGTTCGTGCTGGCCAACAAGGACCGGCTCGTCCTCCGGCCGAACGGCGGGCACGGGGCCGAGGGGACCGTGACCGGCTGGACGGTCGACCAACCGGCCTGGGAGGCGGCGGTGCGGGCGGCCCTCGCGGAGCCGTTCGTGGTCCAGGAGCGGGTCGACCTGCCGGCCGAGCCGTACCCGGCGTTCGAGGGCGGCGCCCTGGTGGTCCGGGACCGGCTGGTCGAGACCGGCCCGTTCGTCGGGTTCGGGTCGTTCATGCACGGGTGCCTGACCCGGGTGGCGGATTCCGCCCCGGTGAACGTCGCCGCCGGCGGGTCGGTCGTCCCGACGTTCGTGGCCGAGCCGCGGTGACAGTTTCGGGTTTCAAGTTTGGAGTTTCGAGTCGGGGGCGGAGGGCGGCGATGTCCGCTGCCGGGGAGCGCGACGGCCAGCCGCGGTGGGTGCCGTCGCTCGGCTTCTTCGCGGTCGCGGTGACGACGATCGCGGCCGGCGCCCTCCTGGCCGCGTTCCTGCTGTTCTGGTGGGCGCTGGGCCAACTCGGTCCGCTCGGCCCGGTCGTCGAGCCGCCGGCGGGTCAAAACGGGTGGGACTGAGGACCCGGAACTCGGGCCTCGGTCCGGACCGCCGCCCCGGCCGGGGAGGGCCGCCCGGGGCGGCGGGAGGCGGCCGAATCGGATTTGACACGGGCCCCGGAGAGTGTATAGTACGGATGTACAGTTGCGCCCACGGTGGCCTCGGTCGCGGTGGGCGTCGGCGGGTCGCGGCCGAGCATGAGCGGATGCGGTAATGCCGGGGTGACGACGTAACACCAGCCTCGGTGGCGGGTTCGGCTCGGGTGGACGGCCGAGCATGACAGCCCTGCCGAGCGGGGCTGCGACGAAAACGCTGGGAATCTCAGCGAAAAACGCGGCAAGGAGGGGTCGGTGAAGAAAAGAGGGGGGGAGGGGGGTGGCAGCCCATCGAAAACCGACCGCCCCACCCCAAGCCACCGTCGGGCCGGGGGTTGTGGCCGGGAGTCGATGAACCGAGCATGACCGGGTGTGGCCGGGAATGGCCGGGTGTGATCGGCCGAATAGACACACAATTGTGTTGATATAAGGGAAAAATGAGGTCGACCCGCCCGATGGGATGGCCACCGTGAACACCTTCGACCGGGACGGGGTTCGATTCCGGTATCCGACGAACTGGGCGGTCGAGGCCGGGGACGACCCGGACGCCGGGGACGGCGGCTGGTCGGTGACGGTGCAAAGCCCGGAGACGGCGTTCCTGCTCGTCTCCCTCCGGCCGGACGCCGGCGACCCGGCCGACCTCGCCGACCAGGCCCTCGCGGCGCTCAAGGCCGAGTACCAGGAGCTGGACGCCGAGCCGGTGGCGGAGACGGTGGCCGGGACGGTGGCCATCGGCCACGACCTCGACTTCCTGACGGTGGACACGGCCGTCGTCTGCCGCATCCGGGCACTGGACACGACCGCCGGGCCGCTCCTGGTCATGGCCCAGGTCGGCGGGTACGACCGCGAGCAACACGACCCGGTGCTGCGGTCGATCGTCGCGTCGCTGTCGTTCGACACCGAGTAGGAGGCCGGCGTGGGCCCGTCCCCCGAAGGGATCGCCACGGTCGGGTTGGTCCTGCTCGCCGGCGGCGCCGTGCTGTGCGGCGGGCCGGTCGGGCTGGCCCTGCTCGTCCGGTGGCGCGAGCGGCAGGTGGAAGCCCGGCCGGTCGGGCGACAGGGGGACGGCCCGGTCGCCGTCGCGCTCGTCGCACTCGTCCTGGTCGTTACCGTCGCGATCCTGGCCGCGCTCGATTTGGCGGCGCTAGTCGGCCTCTTCGTCTGGTGCAGGGTATGACCGCCGATCCGTTCGCCGCGAAGCGCGAGGAGATGCGGGCCGAGTTCTTCGGCAAGTTGTTCCTGCTCGGCGGGTGGCCCGGCGGGACCGACACGTACAAGCGGACGATGTGGGCGGCCGTCCCGGACGTGGCCCTCGAACCGGCCAGCTACTCGCTGACCTTCCGCAAGCCGCTGCCCGAGCCGGAGGCCGGCAACCGGCTCGTCATGGCCGGCCACGAGGCGATGCTGGCCCAGTGGTTCGGCCGGCCGCTGAAGCGCTCGGACATCGAGCTGGCCCGGCGGTGGTACGCCGACCACTCCGCGACGAAGGCGTTCCCGCACGAAGTCTGGGACGCCGTCCTGGCCGACCAGCCGGGCGACGACCTCCGCTTACCGGTAGATGTCTGGGGCTTCCCCGGCGGGCAGACGTTCCTGGCCGGGGTGCCGTGCCTGGTGTTCGAGGGGCCGGGCGGGGCCGTCTCCTACGTCGAGCCGGCCATGTGCCGGTACTTCGCCCCGGTCATCCAGGCGACGAAAGCCCGCTTGATGCGCGAAGCGACGCCGCGGGACGCCGAGTTCGGGCTGCGGTCGGCCCCGGCCGAGGTGAACAACCTCGTGCTGCTGCTGGCCCGGTACGTCGGCAGCGGCGGGACCGGCCGGCTGACCTCGAACGACACCGCCGAGTTCCTGTACCCGGAACTGTTCCAGTCGGTCGGCACCATCGGCCACGAGATGATGTGCGCGGCCCAGTCGTTCGACAAGACGCTGGCCGCGGCCGAGGCCGAGATGATGGACCGGTTCGTCTCCCGGATGGGGACGGCGTCGCTACTCTGCGACTTGGTGGACGCCGAGACGGTCGGGCTGGAAAACGCCCTGCGGGTGATCCGCAATCACCCTGAGACCGACCGCGTCGGGGTGCGGGTGGACAGCGGCGACATCGCCGGCCAGTGCATCCTCTACTTCGACGCCGTCCGCAAGGCCGGGGCCACCCCGCGGACGATCGTGTTCGAGGACGAGGTGTCGCCGGAGCAAGTCCGAAAGGTGTACGACCTGTTCCGGGAGAAGACCGGCGAGGAGCCGACGATGCTCTTCCCCGGGGCCGGCGGGTACTGGTGGCGGCTGGTCCACCGGGACACGGTGTCGGCGGCGTTCAAGCGGTCGGCGACCGGCGGGAGGCCGAACATCAAGTTCTCGAACTCGCCGGGGAAGGAGACGCTGCCCGGCCGGCTGCGGGTGTACGGCCGGGGCGACGTGATGGTGGTGGCGGACGTGTCGGAGGCGATCGACGGCGAGCCGCTGTTCGTGAAGCTGGTGGAGCAGGGGCGGATCGTCTACGCCGAGTCGTTCTCGGACCAGGCGGCCCGGGCCGACCGGACCTGGGGCCGGTACGCCCGGTGGGAGCCGTCGCCGAAGGTGGCCGAGTGGCTCGACCGGTTCCGCGCGATGCGGGCCGCCGAGGTCGCCGCGGCCCGTGCGAGGTTGGGGGCCGCGGGTCGGTAGGCGCCGCGCCGGTGGCCCGGGGCTCCACCCCGGGCTATGTTGTCACGGCCCTTCGGGCCTCCGAACCGGGGCCCGGAGGGCTGAAAGCTCGGCACACCATAGCCCGGGGTGAAGCCCGGGTCTTCCATGCTCCACCACGGCCTCCTCCGCGTCGCGGCCGCCAGTACCGACCTGCGGGTCGCCGACCCGGCGTTCAACGCCGCCCGGACGGCCGAACTGCTGGCCGAGGCCGAGAAGCAGGGCGTCAACCTCGTCGTCTTCCCCGAGATGGGTCTAACCGGGTACACCTGCGGCGACCTGTTCCACACGACAACACTTCCGCGGGCCGCCGAAGCCGCCCTCGCCCGGGTGATGGAAGCCGGGGCCAACGCGTTCCGCGGCGTGGCGGTCGTCGGGCTGCCGGTCGTCCTCGACGAACAACTCTTCAACGCCGCCGCCGTGGTCCACGCCGGCCGGCTGCTCGGCGTGGTCCCGAAGTCGTACCTGCCGAACTACAAGGAGTTCTACGACGCCCGGTACTACAGCCCGGCCGCCAACGCCGTGTC
>JAIEQN010000958.1 GCA_019747685.1 Gemmataceae bacterium | reverse complement strand
AGGGCGGCCCCGAGGACCAGGACGGTCGGCACGACCAACAGGCCGGCCCGAAGTTTCGTCAGCAGCATGGCTCGTGTGACCTCCGTTGCGAGTTCCGACACGCCCCCGTCGGCCGCCCCGGTCGCGGCCCGGACGGTGGCTTCCAACAGCTTCGACGGGACCACCCCTGCGACCGGGGCCGCCAGCCCGCCGGCCGGGAGGGCCAGCCCGCACCGGCGGAGGCGGCCCGCGAGCAGCTTCCGCCCGGCCGCCAGCCGGCTGGAGAGCGTCCCCTGGGGGATGCCGAGGAGGGCGGCCACGTCCTTCCGCGGCCGGCCTTCGAGTTCGCACAACACCAGGGCCGCCCGGTACTTCTCCGGCAGCCGGGCCAGCTCCCGGTCGAGGGCGGCGGCCCGGTCGGACTCGTCCGCCGGGGGCGGGGCCGCCTCCGGCTTGGCCGCCCGGGCCTCCTTGAGCCGCCGCTTCACGGCCGTCGCCCTCGCCTTGAGTGCGGTGCGGACCGCCACCCCGTACAGGAAGTCGCCGACGGTGGCCCGGCCGGTCAGCTCGGCCGCCCGCCGGACCAGGACGAGGAAGGCGGCCTGGAAGGCGTCGTCGGCGTCGGTGTGGTTGCCGGCCACCCGCCGGCAGACGCCGAGGACCATCGGCCCGTGCCGGCGGACGAGTTCGGCGAAGGCGTCCTCGTCCCCGGCCCGGCGGAACCGGAGGAGGAGCCGGCCGTCGGCCGGGGCGTCGGGGTCGGGCAGGCCGGCGGCCCGGCGGAGGGACCGGGCGACCGCCCCGCCGGGGTCGGCCGGCATGGCGGCCTCCTGGCAGAGTCACAAGTCATCAAGTCACAAGTCGAAAGTCGGCGGCCCCGGGCGGATGTCCGACGGCTTCGTAGGGATGTGCCCGGACGGACGGGAATCCGTCGGTGATTCTTCGGGAGGTGGTTCTCGGCGAGCAACAGGACCCGGGGTTTCACCCCGGGCTACGTTGTGGCAGCCCTTCAGGCTGCGGGTTCTCGACCCCGAAGGGGTCGCACACCATAGCCCGGGGTGAAACCCCGGGTCCGACGAGCCCGCGGCGGGTCAGACGTTGGTGGCGGCGGCGTCGAACGGCTGGACGTTGACCCGCTTGCCGCCCTGGTCGAAGTAGACGGTGCCGGCGGTGGCGGCGAACAGGGTGTCGTTCTTGGCCCGGCGGACGAACCGGCCGGGGGCGAACTTGGTCCCGCACTGGAGGACGATGACCCCGCTGGCGGCGACGGCCTGGCCGCCGTAAATCTTGACGCCCCGCCGCTTGGGCAGGGAGTCCCGCCCGTTCTTGACCGACCCCTGGCCCTTCTTGTGTGCCATGACGCAGTGTCCCCGTGTCGCCCCGGACGCCCGGTAGAACTGCGCATTGTACCGGCCGCCCGGCCGCCGGCAACCGCGGCCCTACCGACCCGGGTGGCTCCAAGCTTACACACCGGGGTGGCGGGGTCGGCCGCTCCCACCCGGAGGAGCAGTGTCCGCCTCCTGTTTCGCCCCGGCCGCCCACCGCTCCAGGCGGCGTCGACCGAACGCCAGCATCCCGAGGGCGCTGGTGGCCAGTAACGTCAGCCCGGTGGGCTCGGGAACGGCGATGGCGTAGAGGTCACGGACGCCGTGGATCGCGTCCGGGTCGATCGTGTGGAGCGTGCCACTCCCGGCGGGGTAATTGATCGTGCTGCCGGCCGGCAGCGGGTTCGCCGTCGTCATCCCCGGCACACAGACCGTCGGGTCGCACATGGTGCCGTCCGGTAGGGTGACGGTCCCCCCGAACGGCACGTACGCGCGGCGGGCGGCGGCCAGGTGAACGTGGTCGTCCCGCAAGGGGTTGGGCTCCTCATTCATGATCTGCCCGGCCGCGTACGACCCGAAATGGTCCAGGCCGATCACATGCCCCACCTCGTGCAAGATGACCGACGCGAAGTCATAGGAGTGGGGGGCGACGGTCGGGTCGGTACTGACGCCGTAATACCAATCCACGCTGTTCGACATGGTGATGGTCAACAGGCCGGGGGTGTTGTGCCCCGGCGTGAACCCGGTCGTCGCCCCCAGGGCACCGTCGGCCGTCGCCCCGTAGACCACGTGCAACTCGTGGGACCCGGCCGGCTGGGCGGGGTCGAACGCGATAGCCCGCCAGTCGATGCTCGAGTGCCAAGCGACGCCGGTTCCCGCCGCCTCGTCATTGTCCGTCCCCGGCCAGTTCTTCGGCCCGCTGGCGTTGCCGATGTCGAGCCAGCCGGGATTGCCACCGATGCCGTTGAACGCATCGAAGACGCGGGCCGTCGCGTTCATGTTGAACGCGGCCGGGTCCCGTCCCCCGGCGGCATTCGTGTGTATGTCATAGCGCGCCCCGTCCAGTTCGTGCCCCTGGTGGCCGTGGCCGAACTCCGTCGAGAAGGGGTGGGCCCCACCGACGACGACCAGATCCCGACCGACCCAGACCTGGCCCGGGTTGTTCGCGACATACGCCTGCGCCCCGGCCGCCGCCGAGTGGACCTTCACGCCGGCCCGCGGGTCGTGGTCGGTCCGATGCTGGTGCTGGTGGGTCGCCGTCGGGGCATGCCCATCACTCCACGTCACGACCGGGGACGGGGCGTGTGAGTGGGGGGGCATGGCGATGAGGTTCGCCCGCGCCGCCGGGAGGATGCCGACCGCCAGTCCCATCACCACGAACACGGCGGAGAGCGCGGTCGCCCGGAAGAGGGTACGAATCATAGCTCCGCTCCTGACTGCCCGGGTCCCGGCCTCCCGAACCCCGGTTACTCGGTGGCCGGCGGGCCGTCGGGGTCATTACGGAAATCCGACACCGGCCATCACACCGGCGATTATCCCCACTGCCGGCGGGCCGTCAACAACTTTCCGGGAGCTTTTCCCGACGCCCCGCCGCGCGGTCGGTCTGATGGTGTTTCCTCCGGCCGGGTGATTTGGTTCCAGCGTGGGGTGTGGGAGTCGGCTGGAACCAATGAGAGCCGTTCGACCAACGCCCCGGCCCCGGCGGGGCGGCTCGACGGAGCCGCCCCGCCGGGGCCGGGTTTGCTGCAGGCCGGGAGGCCCGTGCCACCGTGATACGTCACCCGACGAACACCCCCAGGGTGGCGTCCAGCGAGAACGCCTCCGGCGGGGCACCCGTCGAGCTGACCGTGTCCCCGTAGTACGCGATCACCCGGTCCGCCGCCCCGACCACCAGGTCGGCCCGGTCGTCCCCGTCCAGGTCCTTCACCGACACCCGGACCCCGTTCCGGTCCTCCAGGCTGCCGGCGAAGAAGTTGGCCACGAACCGCGGCGGGCCGTCCCCGTCCAGCAGGTCCGCCCCGCTCAACACCAGCACCCGCGGGCCGCCGCCCGGGCCGCCCCCGGCCACCAGCTCGGCCTGCCCGTCCCCGTCCACGTCCCCGGCCGACACGTACACCCCGTCCCGCAGCCGGGACTCGAACACGAAGACGTCGTTGAACAGCTTGGCCGGCAGCCCGCCGGAGGTCATCACCGAGGAGCCGTCGAACACCGCCACCCGCGGCCCGCCGCTGGCCCCGGCGGCGACGACCAGGTCGGCCTTCCCGTCCCGGTTGAAGTCCCCGGCCGCCGTCCGCACCCCGCCCCGGAAGTTCGGGTCGCCGGTGATCCCGAAGAAGTCGGCCACCCGGGCGAAGTCCCGGCCGCGGAAGACGACCACCCGCGGGCCGCCGCCCACGTCCGGGCTGACGACCAGCTCGGCCGCCCCGTCCCCGTCCAGGTCCCCGGCCGACACGAACACCCCGCCGCTGAACCCGGCCTCGAACGGCTGGACCCGGAACAGCTCCCGGTTGGTGACGCCGTCGTAGACCACCACCAGGGCGGCCCCCGGGCCGGTCCCGGTGGCGATGTCGGCCGTCCCGTCGTTGTTGAAGTCGCCGGCCGCCACCCGGACCCCGCCGGTGAAGCCCGGGAACGGGTTCAGGGTGGTCTTGGTCGACCCGTCCGGGTTCAGCACCCGGACCGGGCTGACCTGCCCCGGCCCCGCTCCGACGGCCGTGGTGTCCACCCCGACCAGCCCGGTCGGCGGGGCGGTCACGGTCAGCGGGACGGTCAGCACGCCCTCCAGCCCGGCCACCCGGAAGTCGGCCGAGACCGCCCCGGCCACGTTCCCGGCGGTGGCCGCGAACGACGCCCGGCCGTCCGGCCCGGTCGTCTGGGACGCCGGGTTGAGGGACGCCCCCGGGCCGCCGGCCGGGCCGGCGAACAGGACCGTCGCCCCGGGCACCGGGTTGCCGAAGGCGTCCCGGACCTCGACCACGATCGGCTGGGCGAACGGGGCGTTCGTCTCGGCCGACTGGCCGGCCCCACTGACGACCACGACCGCCGCCGGGGCGGCCGCCAGGTTGGTCAGGGTGAACGCCGCCGGCTCGACCCCGGTCGTCAGGGCCTGGACCGGGTACACCCCGGCCACCGTCCCGGCCGTCACCGGCAGCCGGACGAACCCGTCGGCCCCGGTGGGGGCGACGTTCCCGGACGGGAAGCCGACGGTCGCGCCGGTGATCGGGGCGGAGAAGACCACCTCGGCCCCCGGCACCGGGTTGCCGAACTGGTCCTGGACCAGCACCGCCAGCGGCTGGCCGAACCCCGTCCCGGCGGCGGTCGCCTGGGCGTCCCCGCCCTGGATCGTCAGGGTGGTCGGGGTGGCGGCGGTGTTCGTCAGGGCGAACGTGGCCGACGCCCCGGGCAGGCCGGGGGCCGTGGCCGTCACCGTGTACGACCCGGCGACGGTGTTCGCCGCGGCCGTGAAGCTGGCCGTCCCGTCCGGCCCGGTGGTGGCCGTCGTCCCGCCCGGGAAGGTGGCCGACGCCCCCGACCCCGGGGCCGCGACCGACACCGCGACCCCCGGGACCGGGTTGCCGAACCGGTCGGTGGCGGCGACCACCAGCGGGTCGAGGAACTCCGTCCCGACCCCGGTCGACTGGCCGCCGCCGGAGACCGCCGCCACCCCGACCGCCGCCCCGGCGGTGTTGGTCAGGAGGAACGACACCGGCTGGCCCAGCCCGGCCGCCCGGGCCAGGACGGCGAACGGGCCGCTGACCGTGTTCGCCCGGACGGAGACGGCGGCCGTCCCGTCGGCCCCGGTGGTCGCGGTGGTCCCGCCGGGGAACGTCACGCCGGCCCCGGCCGCCGGCGACTCGAACGTCACCACCACCCCGGGGACCGGGTTGCCGAACACGTCCGTCACCCGGGCCACCAGCGGGGCGGCGTAGTCCGTCGTGACCTCGGCCGACTGCCCGGCCCCGGACGCGGCGTCGACGGAGAACACCGGCCCGGCCAGGTTGGTCAGGGCGAACGATACGGTGATCGCCCCGCCCCGCCCGCCGGCCACCGTGGCCGTCACCGTGTACGACCCGGCCACGATGTTCGCCCCCGGGGAGGCCTCGGCCCGGCCGGTCGCGTCGGTGACGATCTCGGTCGCCGGCCCGGACAGGAAGGCCACCCCCGGCCCGGTGGTCGGCCCGGCGAACCGGACCGTCACCCCCGGCACCCCGTTGCCGAACTCGTCGATCACCGTGACCGCCAGCGGCTCGGCGAACGCGGTGTTGACCGTCGCCGACTGGCCGCCCCCGGTCACGTCCCGGAAGGCGACCGGGGCGCCGGCCAGGTTGGTCAGCCCGACCGACCCGGCGGCGACCGCCCCCGGGGCGGTCGCCGTCACCGTGTACGACCCGGCGATCGTGTTCGCCCGGGCGGACACCGCGGCCAGCCCGGCGGCGTCGGTGACCGCGGTGTTCCCGCCGGGGAAGGTGGCCGACGGGCCGTCGGCCGGGGCGGTGAACGTCACCGTCACCCCGGACACCCCGTTGCCGAAGGCGTCCTCGACCCGGACCCGGATCGGGACGGCGAAGTCGGTCCCGACTTGGGTGGTGGCCCCGTCCCCGCTGACCGCCCGGACGACGGCCGCCTCGCCCGGGGCGTTGGTCAGGTTGAAGGTGGCCTCGCCGAAGACGCCCTCGGCGGCGGCCGTCACCGTGTACGACCCGGCGGTCACGTTGGCCCGGATCGGGGCCTCGGCGATCCCGTCGGCGCCGGTCACGATCACGTCCCCGCCGGGGAACAGGACCCCGGCCCCGGAGGTCGGGCCGGTGAACCGGACGGCGATCCCGGGCACCCCGTTGCCGAAGGCGTCCACCGCCTTGGCCCGCAGGGGCAGCGGGAACGGGCTGTTGACCGTCCCGACCTGGCCGCCGCCGCCGGCCGCGACGACCGCCGCCACCGCCCCGGGCAGGTTGGTCAGCGGGACCGACACCGACCCGCCCACCCCGGCGGCGGTGGCCGTCACCGTGTACGACCCGGCGACGGTGTTGGCCTCGACCAGGAAGGTGGCCAGCCCGTCGATGTCGGTCACGGCGGTCGGGCCGTCCGGGAAGACGGCCGACGCCCCGCCCGGCCCGGCGACGGCGGCGAACGTCACGGTGACGCCCGGCACCCCGTTGCCGAACTCGTCCACCACCCGGACGACGACCGGGTTGTCGAACGGGGTCCCGACGGCGACCTCCTGGCCGCCGCCGGACACCAGCTCGACCCCGGCCGCCGGGCCGGGGGTGTTGGTCGCCCCGAACCCGACCGTCACCGTCACCCCGCCGGAGATGACCTCGGCGGTGATCGTGTAGTCCCCGGCCACGGTGTTCGCGGTCGGGGTGAACTGGGCCAGCCCGGCGGCGTCCGAGGTCGCCGTCCCGACGGCGGGCGCGATCCCCGGCCCGGAGGCCGGCCCGCGGAACGTCACCGCCGCCCCCTCGACCGGGTTGCCGAAGGCGTCCACCACCCGGACCACCAGCGGGTCGAGGAACGGGGTGTCCACCGGGGCCGTCTGCCCGGACCCGCCGACCGCCAGGAGCCCGGCGACCGCCCCGGCGGTGTTGCCGAGGTTGAAGGTGGCGGGGGTGGCCCCGGCGGCCGAGGCGGTCACGGCGTACCCGCCGGCGGTGCCGTTCGCCCGGGCCCGGACGGCGGCCTCGCCGTTGGCGTCGGTGACCGCGGTGTTGCCGAGCGGGAAGGTGGCCGACGCCCCGGACCCCGGGGCGGTGAACGTCACCGTCACCCCGGACACCGGGTTGCCGAAGGCGTCCGTCACCCGGGCCCGGAGGGGGATGGGGAAGTCGGTGTTGACCACGGCCGACTGGCCGGCCCCGTCGACGGCCGCGACCGCCGCCGGGGCGGCCGGGGTGACGGTGATGTTCGGGAAGGTGCCGTTGATCGTCCCGTCGACGGTGTCGACGAAGGTGACGGACTGGGTGCCGGCCGTCTTCAGGGTGACGGGGACGGTCGCCGTCCCGGCGGTCAGGGTGAAGTTCGCCGGCAGGTCGGCCAGGGGGTCGGAGCTGGAGGCCCGGACGGTCCCGGCGTAGTTGGTGTCCACGTTGCCGAACGGGTCGAGGGCGGTCACGGTGAACGACGCCGGGGTCCCGGCGGTGACCGGGCCGGTCGGGCCGTTGACCGCGAACCGGACGGCCGCGGCCGGGGTGACGGCGATCGGGGCGGTGCCGGAGGCCCCGAGCCGGACCCGGTCCCGGACGGTGATCGACGAGCTGGGGTCGATGACCGTCCGGAGGACGACGCCGGTGAAGGTGTGGGTGCCGGCGTCGGCCGGGGTGAACTTGTAGTCGAGGGGCAGCCCGTCCCCGGGGGAAACCTGGAGGTCGGGGCTGTCGAACGTGACCACCCCGGCGTAGTCGGTGATGACGTTCCCCATGTCGTCCCGGGCGGTGACGGTCGCGTCGAACGCCTGCCCGGCCACGGCCGACGGGACGGCCACCACGTCAAACGACGCCACCAGCGGGGTGGTGTTCGGGATGACGGTGACCTGGCCGCCGGAGCCGCCCGAGGCGGCCACCAGGTCCGGCCGGCCGTCCCCGTTCACGTCCCCGACGGCCACGAACGGGTCGGGGGTGGTCGTGCCCCCGTTCGCCGAGACCGGGGCGGACAGGACGCCGGTGCCGTCGTTCAGGAGGACGGCGATCCGCCCCTCGTTCAGCAGCCCGACGGCCACGTCCCGGAACCCGTCGAGGTCGAAGTCGGCGACGGCGACCGACAGGTTCTGGCCGGGCCCGAGGATCGGGGTGGGGTAGAGCGAGGCGGTCGGGAACGCCCCGGCCGGGGTGGCCAGCGCGACCCCCACCCGGTTCTCCGCCGCGTACGCCACCGCCAGGTCGTCCCGGCCGTCGCCGTTGAGGTCGGCGGCGGCCAGGTCGACCACCCCGGTGCCGACCCCGTGCGGGTAGGGGATCGAGCTGCCGAACGTCCCGGACCCGGCGTTCAGGACGACCGTCACCGGGCCCGGGTCGGCGCCGAACCCGGCGGCCGCCAGGTCGGTGTCCCCGTCGGCGTCGAAGTCGCCGGCCGCGACGGTGTCGAACTGGTCCCCGTCGCCGTAGGCGGTGAACAAGGCGTACGGGGTGGCCGTGCCGTCGTGGAGGAACACCCGGAACCCGTTGGACGCGACGGCCACGTCCGGCCGGCCGTCCCGGTTGAAGTCGGCCACCACGACCCCATTGGCGTTGGCCCCGACATCCACGAACGCCGGCGGGCCGAACGTCCCGTCCCCGTTCCCGAACGCGAGGGCGAAGCTCTTGTTTCCCCCGGTCGCCGCGACCACGTCGAGTTTGCCGTCCGCGTTCACGTCGGCCAGGGCGACCCCGCGGGGGTCGCCGACCGAGACCACCGGCCCGGCGAACGTGAAGCCCCCGCTCCCGTCGTTGATCAGGGCCAGGATGCCGCCGAGGTTGCCGGCGACGACGAGGTCCGGGGCCCCGTCCCCGGTCAGGTCGCCGACCGCCACGTCCCGGTGGTTGGCGCCGACGCCGAGGTACACGTCCGGGGTGCCGAAGGAGACGGGGTTCGTGCGGTCTTCGAGCGGGGTCAAGGCGAGGGCGGCGCGGCCCTTGGCCGCGGGGCGGGGGGGGCGGGGCACGAGCGGACCTCCGGGAGCGGTCTCAGGGATGTACGACGGTACGGGGGCCGCGAGTCGGGCAGCACCGCCTCACGAATCAGACGATCCTAAAGAATTAGACGATTCACCCCCCGCCGCGGGCGGACCGGGGGCGGGAAATCGGGTATCTGTTGGAAGTTACCGGCCGCGGCCGACCGGATCAACCCGGCTTGCCCCGTTTCCCCGACCGATTCGGATTAACACGGAGGGGTTCGGGCGATTGTTCCGCCGTGACCGGCTATGCCGGGGTGTGGGGCCCGGGCGAGCCGGGAGCGTGAGCGGCCGGAGGTTCGAGCGCCGGTCGCTCACGCTCCCGGCACGCCAACACACGCCCCCCCCGCGCCCGGGCAGTCCGCCAGGTACAATGGCACCCACCGCCCGACCCGAGGGGATGTCCATGCCGTCCGCCCCCGCCCGGCTCGTCGCCGCCGTCCTCGTACTCGGGGGGCTGACGCCCCCCGCTCGCCTGGCCGCCCAGCAGCCGGCCGGCCTCGACCCGGAGCCGAACGCCCCGTACCAGTGGCGGGTGGTCGTCCAGGCCCGGCCGCACCCGCTGCTCGGCCCGGCCTTCCGCGACCAGCTCCGCCGCGACCTGCTGGCCGCCCTCCAGCCGGCCGTCGGGCCGCTCGGGATGGTCGAGGTGCTCGACCTGGACGACCTCCCGGCCGACCGCCGCGACCCGCTGGTCCAGGACTTCGTGTCCAAGGGGTTCGCCGCCCTCGACGCCCCCCGCGACCTGTCCGGGCTGAAGACCCACTTCCTGCGGGTCGAGGTGAAGGACGGGGCGTACCACCTCGAAGCCCGCCAGCACGACGGGTTTACCGGGCTGGCCTCGCCGCTGGTCCGCCGGCAGGTGGTGCCGGCCCCGGAGGTGGTCGGCCGGGCCGCCGGGCTGATGATCGACCGGGACTTCGGGCTGGCCGGGACGGTCGAGCCGGTGGCCGGGAAGGACGAGGCCGTCGTCCGGTTCCGGGGCGGGAAGCTCGGGCCGCTCGACCGGCACGTCAAGAAGGACGACATCCTGGCCGTGTCGCGGATCACCAAGTCGAGCCGGGCGTCGGCCCCGGTGGCCCGGACGGCGACCGGGCGGGTGATCCAGCCGGCCCCGGGGACGGTCGCCCCGGCGGCCCTGACGCCCACCCCGCTGCCGTTCACCCTCCTGCGGGTGACCGAGGTGCTGCCGGACGGGGCGGTCAAGTGCCAGGCCCTGACCGGGTACAAGAACGGGCCGTTCCCGCCGGCCCGGGACGCGGCCGGGTTCCGGGCGATGCGGCTGG
>JAIEQN010000742.1 GCA_019747685.1 Gemmataceae bacterium | reverse complement strand
CGGACCTTCCACAACTGCTCGATCACCCCGACGCACCACTTCGCGCTCTCCCGGCTGGCCCGGATCGGCTTCCCGCCCACGAGCACCGGGACCGGGTTGGCGTGCATCTGCGGGAACTGCCGCAGGGCCACCCAGCTACTCCGCTCGACCGGCACCTCGAACGTCAGGGCGTGTTCCTGGTCGTCGGCCGGCACGTCCTTCGCCGCGGCCACCTTGCCGTTGACGATCAGTTCCACCTTCCGGGTGTCGCCCTTCGGCACCTGGGCGCCGGGGGCCGTGCCCAGGGCGACGTCCTTGGCGAACGCCACCGTGGCCGTCACCTTCGCCGTCCCCGGGGCGTCCAGCTTCACCTCGCCGAACCCCGGGGCCACGCCGTTCACCTGGAAGTCGAGGGCGTGGGCGTACCCGTCGGAGACGTAAGACTTGCCCGCCCGGACGCCCTCGCACCAGGCCCCGAAGTCGATCCGGTCCACCTTCCCCAACTGGACGTACACCCGGCCCTCCCCGACCCGGCTGCCGCTGATGCACGGGAAGTCGGTCTCCCCCGACACCTTCAGCGGGAACCCGCAGTTCATGACGTGGTACCAGCAGTTCCACTCCGGCACCCGGTCGGTGTCCATCGCGCTGATGAAGTCGCACACCCCCATCGCCGAGGTGACGCAGATTTCCTGGGCCCCGATGCCGTTCATCTCGGGGACGTTCAGGTTCGGCAGCTTGCCGAGCTGCCGCTGGGTACACTGGGCCAGCTCCGGCTCGGTGATCTTCCCGTCCCCGTCGGCGTCGGCCGTGGCGAACGGCTCGGGCAGCGGCCACCCCCCGGCCGCCGCGTCGTCCTTGGTGATGTGCCCCTTGGTGCCGCGGTCGAGCGCGACGAACAGCCGGCGGGTGGCGTCCTTGGGGTGGACCTGGAGGCCGCTGGCCGAGTGGGCGTACCCGGTGACGGCCCCCTGGTCCTTGGCCCACCGCATCAGGGGCGTCGTCCACGTCGGCCAGCCCTTCACCTTGGTCCCGGCCGACCCCGGGAAGGTCTGGTCCCGGAGGTTGAGCAGGCAGACGTGGCCGAGGGCCTGCGACCCGAAGCCGGAGACTTCCACGTCGTACTTCAGTACGGTGAACGGCTCGGACAGTTTGTGCGGGCCGGGCTCGAAGTACTGCCGCTGGTAGTCGTAGCACGGCCCCCAGGTCAGGCAGCAGCCGACGTTCATCCCCTCGCCCTTGACGTGGAGGAACATGTCCTCCGGGCGGACGCCCTCGGTCGGGTTGGTGTAGTGGGCGCACCCGGCGGCGTGGATGTGGTGGTCGCCCGAGTACCAGCCGCGGGCCGCCGGGTTCACCCACCGCTGGAGCTTGGCCTCGATCCGGCCGCCGTCGGGCTTGACGACCAGCTTCTGCGTCCTCAGCCGGTACTCCGGGCCGCGGCCGACGGCGACGGTGAACTCGCCCGGCGGCAGCAGGATGGTCCCGCCGTCGGCCCGGTAAACCTGCTTCTGGAAGAACAGGTCCGGGGCCAGGCGTTTCGCCTGGGGCGGGTAGACGTGGCCGGCCGCGTCGGTGATGGTGAACCGGCCGGTGGTCGGCGTGCCGTCGCCGTCGAGGACCGACACCTTGACGGGGATCGCGGGCTTCACGTCGAACAGGACTGGGACCTCGCCCCGGAACCCGAGGTCCTGGTTCCCCTGGCCGATGTCGAACCCGATGGTGGCCTCCCGCTTGCCGGCCTCGGTGCTGTACAGCAGGGCCAGGGCGTACTCGACCTTGAGGCCGGAGAGGTCGGCCGTCAGCGGCGGGGCGTTCACCATCTCGACTTCGAGGAACCGGTCGACGACCTTCGGGTCGGCCTTCGGGTCCTTGGCGTCCCGGCCGGGGCCGCTGTACACGTCGCCGGCCTGCGGGCTGATGATCTTGAGCCGCTTGGTGACGGTGCTTTCGTTGACGATCTTCACCAGGGCCGGGACGTACCCGGCCTGCTGGAGCTGGGCCGGGGCCGGCCCGCGGGCGACCTTCACCCGGGCCTCCGGGTTGATGTTCACCACGAACAGGACGCGGGGGTCGAGGGCCGCCTGGACGGCTTTGGCGTCCTTGGCGTCGACGGCGGCGGCCAGCGGCTTGGCCACCTCGGCCGGGAGCGGCGCCCCGAGGAAGTCGAGGGCCTTGACGACCCGGGCGGCGTTGGCCGCCAGCGGCTGGCCCTCGACATCCCCGACCACCGGCGGCGGGTCGGCGGCGCGGGCGGCGGGCGTCAGCCCGGCGAGCAGGAGGAGGGCGAGGGAGCGGCGGCAGCGGGTCATGGCGGACCTCCGTGGGGTGTCTGCCATCAGACCGCCGGCGGCCGCCCGTGTCCACCGTTTTCCGCCGGGCTGCTATAATGCCCCGTCTGACGAGCCGTCCCCGCCGAGCCGCCCCACCCGCACCCATGAAGATCGTCAAGTACCCGCACCCGGCCCTCCGCGCGGCGGCCCAGCCGGTGATGGCCATCGACAAGGACGTGGAGCTGGCGGCCGGGCGGATGCTCGACCTGATGTACAAGCACGAGGGGCTCGGGCTGGCCGCCCCGCAGGTGGACCTGGGGATTCAACTCCTGGTCATGAACTTCGAGGGCGACCCGGCCCGGAAGGACGCCGAGTACGTGGCCATCAACCCGGTGATCGTCGAGAGCAAGGGCACGGTCAACGACCGGGAGGGGTGCCTGAGCTTCCCGGGGCTGTACCAGAACGTCCGGCGGGCGAGGACGGTGAAGGTGCAGGCGTACAACCTGAAGGGCCAACTGTACGAGATGACCTGCTCGGACCTGCCGGCCCGGGTCTGGCAGCACGAGATCGATCACCTGGCGGGGGTGCTGTTCATCGACAAGATGGGCCCGCTCGGCAAGCTCGGGAGCAAGAAGGACCTGGAGAAGTTCATCGCCGACTTCGAGAAGGACAAGAAGAAGGGCGACCTCCCGCCGGGGCTGGAGCCTCGTCTGTAGTGGGCGGTGGGCAGTGGGCGGCGGGCAGTCACCCACCACGCCGCCCGGGTTCGGGGTCTGACTGCCCACTGCCTTCTGCCCACTGCCGACTATGCGATTGGTGATGATGGGGACCGGGACGTTCGCCGAGCCGACGTTCGAGGCGTTGCTCTCGGACTTCGCCGGCGGGGTCGTCGGCTTGGTGACGCAGCCGGAGCGGGACGGCGGGAACAAGCGCGGCTCGACCCGTCAGACCGGCAAGGGCATGGCCAGCATCGCCGCCGCGGCCGGGGTGCCGGTGGTGCAGCCGGAGAGCATCAACACGCCCGACGGGCTGGAGCAGCTCCGGGCGCTGCGGCCGGACCTGCTGATCGTGGCCGCCTACGGGCAAATCCTTTCGCGGGACGTGTTGTCGGTGCCGGCCGTCGGGACGATCAACGTCCATGCGTCGCTGTTGCCGAAGTACCGCGGGGCGGCCCCGGTGGCGTATGCCATCCTCAACGGCGAGACCCAGACCGGCGTGACCATCATCAAGGTGACGCCCGGCCTCGACAGCGGCGACATGATCCTTCAGGAGGCCATCGACATCCTCCCCGACGACACAACGGGTTCGCTCGAAGCGCGGCTGGCGTTGCTGGGGGCGAAGCTGGCCGTCGAGGCGGTGCGGAAGTACGCCGCCGGCGGGCCGGTCGAGGGCACGAAGCAGGACCCGGCCCTGGTGACCAAGGCCCCGAAGATTAAGAAGGAGTTCGGTCTGATCGACTGGTCGAAGCCGGCGGAGGTGACCGAGCGACACGTCCGGGCGATGCAGCCGTGGCCGACGGCGTACACCTTCCTCCACCGCCCCGGCAAGGAGCCGATGCGGGTCATCATCACCAAAGTGGACCCGAATTGGGGCGTCGCCTGCACGTCGTTCCTGCCCCACCCGCCGGAAGGTTTGATGATGGGCGACCCGGGCGGGATCGGGGTGATCGTCGGTGGCGGGCAGTTCGTCGTCATCCAAGAAGTTCAGCCGGCCGGGAAGAAGCGGATGACGGCCCAAGAGTTCTTGCGAGGCCATGCCGCGGAGGGGATGCGGTTCGGGCCGGAGGTGTTGGCGTGATGTCCTCCCGAGACCCGAGACCCGAGACCCGAGACCCGGAGGTGCTGGCGTGACCACCGCCCGGCGGGTCGCGGCCGACGTGCTGCACCGGTCCCGGGACCGGGCCGGGTTCGCCGGCGAGTTGGTCGACGCCGAACTCGGCAAGGCCAACCTGTCGGCCCAGGACCGGCGGTTCGTCACGCAACTCGTGTTCGGGGTGATCCGCCGGCAGGGGTCGCTCGACGCCCTCCTGACGCCGTTCCTGAAGACGCCGCTGCACGCCGTCCAGCCGCGGGTCCGGGACGTGCTCCACCTCGGGGCGTACCAGCTCGCGTTCCTCACCCACGTCCCGAAGCACGCGGCGGTCCACGAGGCCGTCGAGCTGGCCGAGCACGTCGGCAGCGGGCAGGCCCGGGGGTTCGTCAACGGCGTACTGCGGAAGGTGGCCGACCTCATCACCGACGAGTTCGGGCCGTCGCCGGGGCCGGCCGCCCTGCCGTTCGACGCCGAGTTCAAGAAGCCGCCCCCGCCCCAGGTGACGGTCGCGGATCGCCGGAAGAGCCGTCCTCCTGGAGCGCGGGCCTCCGGCCCGCTGCGGGCCGGAGGCCCGCGCTCCAGGGAGGTCGCCCCGGCCGGCTCGAAGGAACCCGTCATTCCCGTTCTCGTCCCGAAATACCGCAAGCTGAACCAGCCGATCCTGCCCGACCCGACCGCGGACCCCGTGGGCTACTGGGTGGCCGGGTTCTCGTGGCCGCGGTGGCTGGCCCACCGGTGGCTAGAGCGGTACGGCCCGGCCGAGTGCCGGCGGCTCGGGTTCTGGTTCAACAGCCCGCCGCCGCTCTGGATTCGCGTCAACAAGCTGCGTGTGGACCGCGGGGCGTACCAGCTCCAACTCGCGGCGTCGCTGGTCGAGGCCGAGGCCGGCGACCACCCGCAGTCGCTGCGGCTGCTCGAGCACGTCCCGATCCGCGACCTGCCGGGCTACGACGACGGCGACTTCACCGTGCAGGATCACTCGTCGATGGTGGTGGCGTCGGCCGTCAGCCCGCAGCCGGGGAACCGGCTGCTCGACCTCTGCTCGGCCCCCGGCGGGAAGACCACCCACCTGGCCGAGCTGGCCGACAACCGGGCCAAGATTCTGGCTTGCGACATCGACCCGAAGCGGCTCGACACGGTGATGTCGCTCTGCCGGCGGCTGAAGGTCGAGGGCGTCGAGCCGGTCGTGCTCGGCGAGAACGCGGAGCCCCCGGCCGGGCCGTTCGACGCCGCAATCGTAGACGTGCCGTGCAGCAACACTGGGGTGATGGGCCGGCGGCCGGAGGTCCGGTGGCGGCTCCGCCCGGGCGAGTTCGACCACCTCATCCGGCTGCAAACGAAGCTGCTGATCCAGGCGATCGAGCGGGTGAAGCCGCGGGGCATCGTCGTCTACTCGACGTGCAGCATCGAGCCGGACGAGAACGAGGGCGTGGTCAACGCGGTCGGCCGGGCGGTCCCGAACCTCGTCCTCGAAGCCGAGCACCACGCGATCCCGGGTGCCCCGTCCGACGGCGGCTACTGGGCCCGCATCCGCAAGCTCGCGTAACCCACCTCCCGGCCCGGCCGCCGGCCGGGTAACATCACATCGATCCGACCCCGGAGGCGACCATGAGCACCGCCGCGCCCGCCGCCGTCACCCCGGACGACCTGCTCCGCATGGGTGACGCGGGGAAGCGGTTCGAACTCGTCAACGGCGAACTCAGGGAGCGCGACATGAGCAAGGAGTCGTGCCGGGTCGCCGGCGAGGTCTACTTCCGGCTCCGCGGCCACGCGGGGGCCGCCGGCCTCGGCTGGGTTTACCCCGAGGGGAACTCGTATCGGTGCTTCCCGGACGACCCCGGCCGGGTCCGCCGGGCCGACACGTCGTTCGTCTCGTTCGCCCGGATGCCGGTGGCGACCTACGAGGACGAGGGCCACTGCACGACCGCCCCGGACCTGGCGGTCGAGGTCGTGTCGCCGAACGACCTGTCCGACGAGGTCGAGGAGAAGCGGGACGAGTGGCTGGCGGCCGGGGTCCGGGAGGTGTGGATCGTCAACGTCCCCCGGCGGACGGTCCGGGTCCACCGGGCCGACGGCGGGTACGCCTTCCTCCGGGAGGCCGACACCCTGACTACCGGCGTCCTACCCGGGTTCTCGTGCCCGGTCGCCGACCTGTTCCGGCTGCCCGGCGGGGCGGCCGCCCCGCCCGGGCCAGTACAATAACCGTTTCGCATCGGCCCCGTGTCAACAACGGACCCCCCGATCATGCCCAAGACCGTGTACATCGAGACCGTCGGCTGCCAGATGAACGTCCTCGACAGCGAACTCGTCGTCGGGGCGCTGCGGAAGGACGGGTACGCCGTTACGGACACCGCCGCCGACGCCGACCTGATCCTGTTCAACACCTGCTCGGTCCGCGAGCACGCGGAGGAGAAGGTGTACTCGGCCCTCGGCCGGGTCGGGCCGCTGAAGCGGGCCAGGCCCGGCACCGTCGTCGGCGTCCTCGGGTGCATGGCCCAGAAGGACCAGGAGCTGATCCGCAAGCGGGCACCGCACGTCGATCTGGTCGTCGGCACCGGGCAGTTGGCCCGCGTCCCGGAGCTGGTGGTGAAGGCGAGGGAGACCCGCCAGCCGCAGTACGCCCTGTCCCTCGGCCGGGCCGACGCCGGCCGGCACGAGGTCGAGGCCAGCTTCGTCCCGTTCGACCCGGCCCGGGACGCGGCCGGCCGGCCCACGGCCTTCCAGGCGTTCGTCCGGGTGCAGTTGGGGTGCGACAAGTTCTGCACCTACTGCGTCGTGCCCTCGACCCGCGGCCCGGAACAGAGCCGGCCGCCGGAACACGTCTTGGCCGAGGTCCGGCAACTGACGGACCAGGGTTGCAAGGAGGTGACGCTCATCGGCCAGACGGTGAACAGCTACGAGTACGAGTACGGCGACGGCCGCCGCAGCCGGCTCAGCGACCTGCTCGCCGCCATGCACGACGTTCCGGGCCTGGAGCGCATCCGGTTCGTGACCAACTTCCCGAAGGACATGACGGACGACCTGCTCGACGCCGTCCGCGACCTCCCGAAGGTGGTCAAGTACCTACACGTCCCGGCCCAATCCGGCTGTGACGAGGTGTTGAAGCGGATGAAGCGGCTGTACACGGCCGGCGAGTACCTGGACATGCTGGCCCGCTGCCGGGAGCGGGTGCCGGGGGTGTCGGTGTCGTCGGACTTCATCGTCGGCTTCTGCGGCGAGACGGAGGCGAGCTTCGCCAAGACGATGAACCTGGTTCGGGCGGCCAGGTTCAAGAACAGCTTCATCTTCAAGTACAGCGAGCGGCCGGGGACGAAGGCCGCCGACCGCTACCCGGACGACGTGCCGGAGGAGGTGAAGAAGCGGCGGAACAACGACCTGTTGGCCGTCCAGAACGCGAACAGCCTGGCCGACCACCGCTCGCGGATCGGCGAAACCGCCGAGGTGCTGGTCGAGGGGCCGAGCAAGCGGGCGCTGGCGAATGGCGCCGGTGGCACCGGCCTCCCGGCCGGTGGTCCGCTCCAGTTAGTCGGCCGGTCGATGGCGGATCACATCGTCGTCTTCGACGGGCCGGACCGGCTGGTCGGTCGAACGGTCCGCGTCCGGGTGGACGACGCCGGCGCGTTCACGCTGTACGGCCGGGTGGTGACCGGCGAGGGCGTCGGCGGCGACTTCGCGTACACGGCCGACGGGGGGCGCCGCCGGGCGGAGGCCGACGACGCCCCGGCGTACCCGGCCCCGCTGGAGTTCGCCCCGGCGGAGGCGGCCGAACCGGCGAAACGGATCGGGCTGCCGGTCGTGTAACGGGTGTCGCCCGCCCGTCCGGAGGCCGCCATGTTCGTCCCCCTGGCCGTCGCCGTCGTGTCCGTCCTCCCGGCCCCGGAGCGGCCCGGCGAGCCGCTCCCGCCGCACGTCACCGCCCGGTACGGCAGCCTCCACTACCGGGTGCCCGGGCCGGTGTACGCCTCCGCCCTGTCGCCCGACGGGAAGCTCCTGGCGGTCGCCGCCCCCGGGGGCGTCCGGCTGTACGAGGTGCCGGCCTGGCGGCTGGCCCGGGAGCTGCCGGCGGTGACGGGCCCGACCGGGCCGGTCTCCTACTGGCCGCCGGTCGCCGCCCGGCCGCTCGCCTTCTCCCCGGACGGGAAGCACCTGGCGTACCGGCGGACCATGGACGCGGTGTCCGTCTGGGACCTGACCGCCGACCGGCCGGCCCGGGGACTCCGAGCCCCGGCCCGGGACCGGTGGGTGCCGCTGCTGGCGTTCGTCCCCGACGGGCTGGCCCTGGCCGACCCGGATGCCGTGACCGTCTACGACCCGGCCACCGGGGCCGAGGTCCGGTCGGTCCCGGTCGGGAACGTCCAGGCCGTTTCGCCCGACGGGCGGGTGTTCGTCCGGGCCGACCGGCCGAAGGGGGTTCTGCCCGGGTACAACCCCGGCGAGGCGGTGATCGGCGACGCCCGGACGGGGAAGGACCTCCGCCGGCTCGGCCGGACCCCGCCACAGCACGACCACTGCCGCGACGGGCTGGCGTTCGCCCCGGGCGGGAAGACGTTCGCCTTCCTCGGCCGGCACGGGCGGTCGGTCGAGGTCCGGGACGTGGCCACCGGCGCGGTGGTCGCCGCCCGGGACCTGCCCGAGGAGGCGTACGAACCCGGGCTCGCGGGGTTTGAACACTGCGGGCCGGGGGTCGGGTTCACCCCGGACGGGGCGGTGTTCGTCGTCCTGCCGTCCGGGGTGTGGCGGTGGGACCCGGTGAGCGGGAAGGAGCTTCCCCGGCTCGCGGCCGCCGGCGGCTCGCCCCCCGGCGGCGGGCTGCACGCCCTGCCGGACGGCACCCTGCTGGCCCCGACGGCCGAGGGGTGGGTCCGGGCCTGGTCGGCCGACGGGACGGAATGGCCCATCCCCGGCCGCTACCGCGGGACGGTTTCGGTCGCCCTGTCGCCGGACGGGACGCTCGCGGCGGTGGCCGACGACGCCGGCCGGATCGACCTCCGGGACACGGCGACCGGGACGTTCGTCCGGACCGTCCGGACGGCCGGCCGGTGGGGCCGGGGGATGGCGTTCAGCCCGGACGGGCGGCTGTTGGCGGCCGGGTGGTATGAATACGAACTGGGGACTACGCGGGAGGCGTGGTCGGGGGGGCCGACGGCCCGGCCCCGCTGCGGGTCTACCGGGTGGCCGACGGGGCGGCGGTCGGGGCGGTCGGCCGGGGGGTAGCCCCGGAGCACGGCCGGGTCGCGCCGGCCGGGTTCACCCCGGCCGGCCACGTCCTGCTGGAGGGCGACGGCCCGGACATCTCCGCCTGGGACCCGGCGACCGGGGCCAAGGTCCGGGACTACGGTCTGAAGTCCCCCGGCGGGTATCTCAGCCCGGACGGGCGGACGCTGGCCGCGGCCGACGGCGGGGACGTGGTGTTCTTCGACGCGGCGACCGGCAGGGAGCTGCGGCGGGCGGCCGTCGTCCCGCGGGACCTCGTCTGGTGGTCGGACGAGGCGTGCCGGGTCTGCTGGTCGGCCGACGGGCGGACGGCCGGGGTCCTTCTGCCGGGCGGGCTGTTCGTCGTGCTGGACGCGGAGGCCGGGCGGGTAGTGCGGCGGTTCGAGCCGGCCACGGCCGAGGACCGCAGGCGGCGGCTCAACGGGGTGCGGACGATGCAGGGGCGGGAGACCGGGCTGGCGGTCCGGCTCTCCCCGGACGGGCGGTGGGCGGCCGCCGCCGGGGACGGGCTGGCAACCCTGTGGGAGACGGCGACCGGGCGGGGGCTGGGGCCGGTCGGACCTCCCGGGGCCGACGACGCGGCGTTCCACCCGGACGGCCGGTCGCTGGTCGTGTGCCACCACGGATACGCCGACCGGGTCGACCTCGTGCGGTGGTTCGACGCCGACCCGGCCGGGCCGCCGGCGGTGCTGTGGGACCGGGCGGCCGACGCCCCGGACGGCGGGGCGGTGGTCCGGGCGGCGTTCGCCCTGGTGGCCTCGGCCGATGGCCGGAAGCTGCTGGCCGAGAAGCTGCCGCCGGCCCGGGACGACCCGGCGGAGGCCGGGCGGGTCCGGGGGTGGGTCGCCGACCTCGGGAGCGACGACTTCAAGTCCCGGGAGGCGGCCAGCAAGGAGTTGGCGGCCCGGGCCCGGGCGTTCGAGCCGGTGTTGCGGGAGGCCC
>JAIEQN010000287.1 GCA_019747685.1 Gemmataceae bacterium | reverse complement strand
GCCCCGGGCCGGGGCCACGCAGTCCATCAGCCCGGCCAGCGGGGCGTTGCTGCACCCGGTCACGAACGCCAGCAGGACGGGGACGAGGCGGCGCATGGCCGGGGGCATACCGGCGGCCGGCCCGCCCGGCAAGGGCGGTCCCCGCCGGGTGAGCCGGTCGGCCGGACGGGACATGGCCGAACCGGATTTGACACCGCCGAACGGGAGTGTATAGTACGGGTGTACAGTAAAGCCCGACGCGGTCCGCCGCCGGCGGCGGAGCGGGTCGACACCGAGCATGAGCGGGTACGGCAATGCCCGATTCGTGGAGCAACTTCAAACCGGATAGCGGGTTCGGGTCCGGCCGGCGGCCGAGCATGACAGCCCCGCCGAGCACGGCCGCGACGAAAACGCTGAGAATCTTAGCAAAAAACGCGATAGAACGGGTCGGTGAAAAACGAGGGGGGGAGGGGGGTGGCATCCCACCGAAAGCCGGCCGCCCGGCCCCAAACCTCACACGAGCCAGGGGTTGCGGTCAATAGCCGGGTGGCCGAGCATGACCGGATGTGACCGAAAACGGCCGGACCCGATTGTCGTGACAATCACACAATCAATCTGCTTATAGGGCTACACTCGAACCGGCGGTGGGCGGGTGAACTGTTCTAGCACCGCTTCGACCACCAGCGGCAACTGGGCCCGGCGGTCGATGTGGTTGTCGGCGTCGACCAGCCGGTCGAGCAGCTCGGCCAGCCGGTCCGGGCCGAGCCGGTCGGCGAACGCCCGTAGCCGCCCGGCCTCGTCCGGGTCCAGTTCCGGCACCTCCGCCCCGACGCTCAGCCTGAGCGCCAGTTGCACCGCCCCGACCAGGAAGCCGACGACGAGTGACGCCCGGACCCGCTGGGCGGCGGTGTCCTTCCCGGCCGCCTCGTAGAACCCCTGCCAGGCCTCCGCCAGGGCGGCGAAGTTCGGCCGCGGGGCGGTCACGCCGTCGAGGAGCCGCTTGCGGACGGCCCAGACGGCGTCGTCGTTCAGGGTCAGCCCCCGGGCCGGGCTGCCGTCGGCCAGCCGGACGAGGCGGTCGAGCCGGTCGGGCTCGACCCCGTTGTCGGCGAGGACGGCCCGGAGGTCGGCCGGCCCGGGCGGGGCGAACCGGACCACCTGACACCGGGACAGGATGGTCGGTAGCTGGCGGTCGGTGTCGGTGGCGAGCAGGATGAGCACCGACCCGGGCGGGGGCTCTTCGAGCGTCTTCAGAAAGGCGTTCGCGGACTGGTTGTTGAAGTCGTCGGCCGTCTCGACCAGCCCGACCTTGCGGCCGCCGCGTGACGGCTTCATCGCCACCCGGGCGGTGAACTCGCGGATGTCCTCGATCGGTAGCTCGTGCTTCCCGGGCGGCGTCCGGACGGCGAACACGTCGGGGTGGGTGCCGGCCTCGACCTGGGCGCAGGCCGGGCAGTCGTCGCAGGCGGCGAGCGGACCCGGCGGCCGGTCGCACAACAAGGCCTTGGCCAGTTCCTTCGCAAAGAGCCGCTTCCCGATGCCGTCCGGCCCGGCGAACAGGTACGCCTGCCCGAGCCGGCCGGCCTGGTAAGCCGAACGAAGCGAGCTGAGCGGGGCGTCGTGCCCGCGGACCCGGTCCCGGGACATGGGCTACCCTTCCGTGGACAGGCTCCACCCGAGGTCGGCCAGGAGCCGGCCGACCTCCCGCCGGACCGCCTTCTGCACCGCCTCGGCGTCGGGCGTGGCGTCGATCAGCCGGTACTTGTCCGGGGCCATCCCGGCCTCGTACCGGAACCCGGTCTGGACCCGGGCGTGGAATTCCCGATCCCGCTCCTCCATCCGGTCGGTGTCCTTATCCCGGCGGGCGAAGGCGGTGTCCAGGTCGAGGTCGAACACCAGGGTCAGGTCGGGCTCGAGGCCGCCGGCGGCGAACCGCCCGACGGCCCACAGGTCCTTCGGCGGCAGCCCCCCGGCGTGCCCCTGGTAGACGACGTTGGCCAGGGTGAACCGGTCGGAGATCACCACCTCACCGCGGTCCAGGGCCGGGCGGATCACCTCGTCCACGAGCTGCGCCCGGGAGGCCATGAACAGGAGGGCCTCGGTCGTCGGGGCGATCCGGTGGTCCCGGCCGAACAGGACGAGCTGCCGGAGCTGCTGGCCGACGGCCGTGCCGCCCGGGTCGACGCAGGTCGTCACCGGGACCTGCTGGGCCGTCAGCCATTCGGCCAGTAGCCGGCACTGGGTCGACTTGCCCGTCCCGTCGAGGCCGTCCAGGCTGATGAACGCGGGCCGGGGCATGATAGGGTTCCGGACTCACCACAAAGACATAGAGCAAGCACAAAGGGCCACAGAGAAGACAGGAATTCAACTCCCCATTGTGGCCCTCTGCGTGACCTCCGTGCCTTTGTGGTGAGTTCTTACTCTTCTTCCACCACCGTCAGCACCTGCCCCGCCGCCACGGCATCTCCCGGGCGGGCGAGCCAGTCGCCCAAGATGCCGGACGCGGGTGCGGCCACGTCGACCACCGCCCCGGGGATAACCACCTCGGCCACTCGGTCGCCGTCGTACACCCGGTCGCCCGGCCGGGCGTGCCACAGGCTCAGGGCGGCCCGGGCGGTCCCCAGGTCCGGCACCACCACCGGCACCCGCCGCGGCTCAGCCACGGGCCGGCACCATCTCGTCGGCGTGGTAGCTGGACCGCACGAACGGCCCGGCCACCACCTGCCGGAAGCCCATCAAGCGGGCCTGGGCGGCGAGGTCGTCGAACTCCTCGGGCGGGACGTACCGGGCCACCGGGATGCTGTGCTTGTACGTCGGGGCCAGGTACTGGCCGAGGGTGAGCACGTCGCACCGGACGGCCCGCAAGTCGGCCAGCACGTCGAACAGCTCGTCGGTCGTCTCGCCCACCCCGAGCATCAGCCCCGCCTTGGTGACGATGTGCGGGGCCGTCCGTTTCACCCGGTCGAGCAGGTCGAGGCTGCGGCGGTAGGTCGCCCGGCCGCGGGCCACCCGGTACAGCCGCGGGACCGTCTCGATGTTGTGGTTGAACACCTCGGGTTCCGCGGCGACGACCGCGTCGATGGCCACCGGCTCGCCGAGGAAGTCGGGCGTTAGCACCTCGACCGCCGCCCCGGGCAGACGGCCCCTGACGGCCCGGACGCAGGCGGCGAAGTGCCCGGCCCCTCCGTCCGGCAGGTCGTCGCGGGTGACGGACGTGATGACGACGTGCTTGAGGCCCAGCCGGGCGGCCGCTTCCGCGAGCCGGGCCGGCTCGTCGGCCTCGACGTGGAGCGGCTCGCCCTTCGGGACCGAACAGAACCCGCACGGCCGGGTGCAGACGTTGCCGAGGACCATGAACGTGGCCGTCCGCCGGGACCAGCACTCCGGCCGGTTCGGGCAGCGGGCCTCCTCGCAGACGGTCTCCAATCGCAGGTCGTCCAACAGCTCGCGGGTGAACGACCCGCCCCCACCGGCCGGGAGCGGCCGCTTCAGCCACGCCGGCAGCCGGCCGCCGGACGCGGGCTTCGGCGGGCTATCGAGAACGGGTAGCGACGGCATGGTAACTCGGCCGGGGTGCCAGCCCTGGGTGGGTGTGGAACGGGGAGACGCGGGCGAACCCGAACCGGGCGGCGACCAGTTCCGCCAGACGTTGGCGGACCGCCGGGACCCGGACCCGGATGGTGGTTTCCCGCTGGAGCGAGGTCATCGGGGCCGGGTCGTCGTCGCAGCGGACCTCGCGGAACGGTTCGAGGTCCGGGTTCGCGTTCAGGACCAGGCCGAAGGAGGTCACCCCGCCACGGACTGCGGCCCCGACGTGGGCCACCCGCCGGCCGTTGATCCGGACGCCCGGCCGGTCCGGGTCCGGCTCACCGGTTAACCCGTAGTCGCCGAGCAGGTCCACGACCAACCCTTGCAGGGCGGCGACGTACCCGGCCGGGGTCAGCCCGAGTCGGCCGAGGGCGACGACCGGGTAACACGCCACCTGCCCGGGCAGGTGGAGCAGCGCCCCGCCGCCCCGCCCGACCCACCGGACCGGCCGGCCGCGGGCGGCGAACTCCTCGGGCGGCCGCCGCAGGTGGGCCCGGCTCCCCTCCCGGCCGATCGTGACCCCGGGCGGGTGGTCGCAGAGGATCACGGCCCCGTCGGCCGGGTCGCCGGACACGTCGTAGGCGAGCCGGGCCTGGAGGGCGAGCAGGTCGTCGAACCCGACCCGGCCGAGCCGGTACGCCCGGAGCGGGCGGCCGCCGGCAGAAACCGGGTGTGTGTCGAGGTCGCCCGTCACCGCCGGCCCTTGTGGTGGAAACCGTGCCCGCCGGGCGTATTTTAGCACCCGATCCGGCCCGATCCCAGCCCGGGTGCGAGGCGGTGAGAGACCCGGGGTTGCACCCCGGGCGATGTTGTGGCAGCCCTTCCGGCTGCGAACCCCCGGAGGAGAGGGTGCGCTGGCTCACCGGGCCGATGTTCCTCGCGGTCGCCGTCACCCTGGCGAACGCCGCCGAGCCGGTGGTGGTGGACGACGCCGCCTACCTGGCGTTCGCCCGGCAAGTCGCCGCCCGCCCCCTCGACCCCTACGGGTTCGAGCTTTACTGGTACACCACCGCCGAGCCGGCGATGGGCGTCCTCTGCCCGCCGGTGGTGCCGTACTGGCTCGGCCTCGGGATGGCCGTGTTCGGCGACCGGCCGCCGCTGCTCAAGCTGTGGATGTTCCCGTTCGTCTGGTTGCTGGCGTGGGCGCTGCGGGAGCTGCTCCGGCGGTTCGCCCGGGGGACGGAGCGGGCCGCCCTGCCGCTGCTCGTCCTGTCGCCGGCCGTGCTGCCGACGGTCAACCTGATGCTCGACATCCCGGCCGTCGGCCTCGGGCTGGCGGCCCTGGTGCTGTTCGTCCGGGCCTGCGACCGCGGGAGTTGGCGGCTCGCGGCCACAGCGGGCCTGGTCGCCGGGCTGGCCATGCAGGCCAAGTACACCGCCCTCCTGGTGCCGGCCGTCCTCGGCTGGTACGGGCTGACCCACCGGCGGGCCGACTTCGCCGTCCTCGCCGGCGGGGTGGCGGCGGCCCTGTTCGCCGGGTGGGAACTCCTGGTCGCCGCCGAGTACGGCGTCTCGCACTTCCTGTTCCACCTGGCCGGCCAGCGGTCCGCCGGCGGGCCGGTCGCGTGGCTGGGACTCAAGTGGGGCCTCCTACCGGGCCTGCTCGGGGGCCTCGGGCTGCTGGCCGTCGGGGTCGGGCTGTACGCCGGCCGGGCGGTCGGATTCCCGCGGTCGGTCCTGGCCGGGGCGGCGGTTGCGTGGGTCACCGGCGTCGGGCTGGTATGCGGCGGGGCGGATGTCCGGCCGTCGGTCGTCTGGCGGGCGGCCGGGGCGGCCGTCCTCCTCACGGCCGCCGGGGGTGCCACCATCCTCCTCGTGCGGCGGTGGAAGCCGCTCGCCGTCCGCCGGTCACCGGACTCGTGGTTCGTGGTCGGCTGGGTGGCGGTCGAGCTGGCCGGGTATTTCGCCCTGACCCCGTTCCCGGCGGCCCGACGGGTGATCGGGCCGACCGTCGCCCTCGGCGTCCTCGCCGCCCGGGTGGTCAGCCGGAGCGGCCGCCGCCCGCCGGGCTGGGTGGTCCCGTTCGGGATTACGGTCGGGGTGCTGACCGCGGCCCTCGACACCTGGGACGCCTACCCCGAGAAGGTGCTGGCCGAGCGGGCCGCGGAAGTCGTCCGCGACCGGCCGCCGGCATTACAGGTCTGGTACGCCGGGCACTGGGGGTTCCAGTACTACTCCGAGCGGGCCGGGATGCGGCCGGCCTTCCGCGGGCAACTGCTAGCCGCCGGGGATTACCTCGTCCTGCCGCTCCACCCCGACCCGGACGGGTTCTACCGGCCGGACTCGGTGAACGGCTGGCTCCTGCCGCCGGCGGACGCCGAGCGGCTGGCCGAACTGGTTTGGGACGATTGGCTCTGCGCGACGACCATCCCGAGCTTCTATGGCGGCCCGAACCCGGTCGTCGGCCGGGACCACCCCCGGCTGCGGGTGGGCGTCTTCCGGGTGGTCCGGGGGTGGGTCGTTCCGTAGTACTGCATTCACTATCGTCGTGTGATTGTCACGACAATCGCACCCGGCCGTTTCCGGTCATACCCGGCCGCGCCCGACTACCCGGCTCCTGACTGTAACCCCCGACTGTGGTTAAGTTTGGGACCGGGCGGCCGGTTTCGACCGGATGCCACCCCCCCTCCCCCCCTCGTTTTTCACCAGCCCCGTCCCGCTACGTTTTCGCTAGGATTCCAAGCGATTTCTCACCGACCCGGCTGGGCGGGGCTGTCACGCTCGGCCGTTCGGCGGGGCCGAACCCGCGACAGGATTTGGTGTTGCGACACCACCCCAGCACGACCGGACCCGCTCATGCTCGGCCCCCATCCGCCGGGCCGCCCACGGCTCAGGCCACCGCGGGCGTACCTGTACACCTGTACCATACACTCCCATTCGGCGGTGTCAAATCCGATTCGGCCGCATTCGTCCCCGAGTGCACCAGGGGCTGGCGCCCCTGGCTACGTTCCGTCGCCGCTCCGCGGCTCGAAATAGCCGGAGTGCCGGGGGACGATCGGCCGTAGCCGGGGGCAAACCCCCGGCCTACCGCCGGTACGCCCGGGAGACCGCCAGCCGGTCCCTCGGCTTGTACTCCCACACCACCTCCCCGTCCGGGCTCACCTCGACCGCCCGGTTGGCGTTCAGGGACGCGATCAGGGTGTTCCCGTTGACCAGCCGCTGGACCGAGGTGGCCCTGTCGATCGGGTACTTCCACCCCAGCTTGCCGGTGGTCAGGTCGTACTCGGCCACCTGCCCCGGCTCCCCCAGGACGATCCGGTCGTCCCCGGCCACGTCCAGGGCGTAGAGCGGGTCCTGTTGGGGCGACACCCGGCCGAGGGTCAGCGGCTTGCCCACCTCCTTCCCCTTCCCGTCCAGCCGGAAGCAGTTCGGCCCCTGCTGGGCGATGGTGACCAGGACCGTCTCCCCGTTCGGCAGCCGCCGGCCGGAGGCGATGTCGTTCCCCGCCCCGGGGCGGACGTACCGCCATACCTCCTTCCCGTCCGGGCCGTACTCGAGCACCACCGACCGGCAGACGACCAGCCGGCCGCCCCCGGGCAGCGGCTGGACGGCCCTCGCCTGGTTCAGGCTCTGCTGGCGGAGGAGCCGGCCGGAGAAGTCCCGCTCGTTCACCTGGGTGAAGCTCTCGATCGTCAGCACCCGGCCGGACGGCAGCACCCGGGCGTCGGTCGGGCGGACGACCCCCGGGTCGTTCGGCAGCCGGGCGGCGGTCAGTTGCCACCGCTCCCGGCCGTCCGGCCCGACGGAGGCGACCCGGCCGCTGCCGAACCCCTGCGGGTCCTGCTCGACCAGGTCGGTGAACCCCAGGACCCGCGGCTGGTAGGGGAGCTTGGCCAGTTCGACCGTCCCGCCCTTGGCCGCCCACCACCCGGCCCAGGCGTCCCGGGCCTTCAGCCGGGCGGCCTCCCCCTGGGCGAACCGCCCGCCCGGCGGGTGCTCCCCGGCCAGTTGCAGGAGGAGGTCTTCCACCTGGGCCAGCCGGCCCCACGCCAGGGCCGGGGTCAGGGCGATCAGGTCCGGGACGAACTCCTTCTCCCGGGTGGTCAGGACGAGTGACCAGAGGCCGCGGAACTTGGCCTCCGGGTCGGCCTCGGCCCGGACCGCCGCCTTGACCTGCTCGTAGCTCTCCTTGACCCGGATGCGGTCCTTGTCCGACCCGCCCTCGACCAGGGCGACGGAGGCCGCCGCCCGGCGGACCGCCGACGGGTCGGCCAGGGCGGCCACCACCGCCGGGTCCGGCTTCCCGGCCGGGGCGGCCAGGGGGACCAGGGCGGCCCGGATGTCGTCGGCCAGTTGCTCCGAGTCGGCCAGCGGCAGGAACCCGAGCAGCGCCCCGGCCGCCCCGGCCGGCTTGAGCTTCATCACCGCCCGGACGGCCGCCCCGGCCACCGCCCCGTGGGGGATCGTCTCCAGCCGCTTGAGGACCTGCCCGGCCCGGTAGACGACCTCCGGGTCCGGGTCGGCCCCGGCCGCCTTGAGCGGGCCGACCGCGGCCGGGCCGTACCGCTCCAGCTCGGCGGCCGCCGCCAGCCGGTCGTCGAACCGGTCGGCCCCGAGCCGGCCGATCAGCTCGCCGATCTTGCCCCGGTCGGCGTCGGACACGGTCCGCTGCCTCAGGTAGCCGACCAGCTTCGGCCCGTCGGCCGGGTCGAGTCCGGCGGCCCGCAGGGCGTCGTCGTCGGCCGGCCCGGCGTCGGGGGCCACGGTCGTGACCGGCCCGACCACCGGCGGCTGCTGGCGGGGGAGGCGGGCCGGCAGCTCGGGCGGCTCCCGCTGCTGGGCGGCGGCCGGGACGAGGGCGGCCAGGAGCACGAGCGGGCCGAGCGGCGGCCAGGACCGGGTCATCGGCGACCTCCGGGGGCGGGGGCGGTCCTGTCACTTTACGCGACTCGGAGAGTCCGGGGGAAGGGCGGGCGGCGCTCCGGGGCGAGCCGGGAGCGTGAGCGACCGGAGCTTGAAGTACTCCGGTCGCTCACGCTCCCGGCTCGCCAGGACGCTCCCGGCTCGCCCCGGAGCGCCGCCGGCCACCGCCGCCCATCGCCGCCCGTCCCGGCTTGACGCCGGCCGGCCGGTCGGGCATACCGCCGGGCTGACCACAGCGACAGGCACGGGTGCCCGTGCCGCCAGGGCCGGGGGGGTCCGATGGCCAGGGCGATTTGGCTCGGGGGGGCGGTGGCCGTCGGGGCCGCCGGGTGCGCGTCCGCCCCGCCGCTGGACAACCCGGCCCTCGTCCGGCCGATGGCCGAGGAGGTCGAGAACCCGGTCCTGGTCTCCCCCGGCACCCCGACCGCGGGGTCGTACCGGGAGGTGTTCGACAAGTGCCTGGACGTGCTGGACGACGACTTCCCGATCCGCTCGGCCGACCCGGCCGACGGGCGGATCATCACCCTGCCGCGGATCGCCCCGGGGTACGAGCAGTTCTGGAAGCGGGGGAACCCGGACCCGCGGGAGCGGCTGCTGGCCACCTTCCAGACGATCCGCCAGACGGCGGTGGTGGAAATCCGGGTCGGCGAGCGGGGCGGCTACCTGGTGACGGTGATCGTCGAGCGGGAGCTGGAGGACCTGCCCCGGCCGAGCCGGCAGCGGACCGGCAGCGCCGTCTTCCAGGAGGCCCCGACGGTCGACCGGCAGCTCGACGTGGTCGGGGCGACCGGGGCGGCCCCGGTGGCCACCAACTGGTTCCGGATCGGCCGGGACTGCGCCGCCGAGCAGCGCATCCTCCGGCGCATCCGGGAGTGCCGGTAGGGACGCGAGACCGCGATCGGGGGAAGGCGTTCGGAACCGGGCGAGCGGCCGCGCTAGCCGGCTGTTCCCAGCGCGTGGGGAAAATTTTTCCGCGTCGGCGGAATTTTGTCGCTTGAACTCAAGGGCCGTGCGGGTGAGCGACCCAGGCACCGGAGCGGAACCCGGCGGCCCGTGAGGTCAAGCGGCACCGTCGTACGGCGGGTACGGTCGGGCACCGAGGACCGCCCATGTTCACCGCCCGTCGATGCCTCGTCTCCCTCGCCGTGCTGCTCGCCGCCTCGTCCGCCGCCGATGCCGCCTTCGTCACCTTTGGCGACAAGGCCGCCTTCCTCGCCGCGACCGGGGCGGCCGACGCCACCGGGCCGCTGCCCACGACCGGGCTCACCGGGCCGCTATTCCCGCCGGGCTACACCGAAACGCCGATCACGGCCGGCTCGATCACCTACATCTCGGCCCGGTTCTTGATCAACGACTTGTCGCCGCGACTGCCGGGGAACGAGTACGCGATCAGTTTCGGGATCACGGGCAGGTCGAACGAAGACCTCGACCTCGTGCCGGCCGCCCCGGTCTTCTCGCTCGGGTTCGACTTCGTCGAGCCCCAGTTCGACCCGAACGTGAACGGACCGTTCGTGGACTCGACATTCGAGGTCACGCTGCGGAGCGGCGGGTCGTCGGTCGGGTCGTTCACCTTCAACGCCCCGAACGACACGGCGGCCTTCGTCGGCGTCTGGAGTAGTGTGGCCTTCGACCGGGTGCTCATCCGTGAAATCATCGGCGGCGACGGGAACGAGTTCTTCGGCCGAGTTTACACCGGCACCGCGCCGCTGCCGGCGGCCGTCCCGGAGCCGGCGAGCGTCGGGCTGGTGGCGGCCGGGGCGGCCGGGCTGGTCGGGTACGCCCGCC
>JAIEQN010001191.1 GCA_019747685.1 Gemmataceae bacterium | reverse complement strand
CCGTCCAACATCCTGGTCGAGAGCCACGACGGCCGGCCCGTGCCGAAGGTCATCGACTTCGGCCTGGCCAAGGCCGCGGCCGGCCTCCGGCTGACCGACCAGACCCTGTTCACCGCCTTCGGGGCGGTCCTCGGGACCCCCCAGTACATGGCCCCCGAGCAGGCCGACTTCAACGCGGTGGACGTGGACACCCGGGCCGACGTGTACGCCCTGGGGGTCATCCTGTACGAGCTGCTGGCCGGCAGCCCGCCGCTCACCCGGGAGGCGCTACGGGCGGCGGCGGTAGGGGAGATGCTCCGGGCCATCCGGGAGGACGACCCGCCCCCGCCGTCCAGCCGCATCTCGGGGTCGGCCGAGAAGCCATCGATTGCGGCCGCCCGGCGGACCGAGCCGGCCCGGCTCGGCCGGTTCGTCAAGGGCGAGCTGGACTGGATCGTGATGAAGGCGCTGGCGAAGGACCGGGACCGGCGGTACGAGACGGCCCTCGGGTTCGCCCGCGACGTGGAGCGGTTCCTGAACCGCGAGCCGGTGACGGCCGGGCCGCCGACGGCCGCCTACCGGGCGCGGAAGTTCGTCCAGCGGAACAAGGGCCGGGTGGTCGCGGCGTCGCTGGTGCTGCTCGCCTTGCTCGCCGGGGTGGCCGGCACCACCTGGGGGTTGGTCGAGGCCCGGCGGCAGCGGGACGCGGCCGACGCCGCCCGGCAGGCCGAGGCCGACCGGGCCGAGGGCGAGCGGGTGGCCAAGCTCGACGCGGAGGACAAGACGATCCGGGCCGTGGCGGCCCGGGACCGGGCCGAGCGGGCGGCCGAGGCCGAGGCGGCGGCCAAAGACCAGGCGGTGCGGGAGCGGGACGCCAAGGAGCAGCAGCGGCGGTACGCCCAGGCCGTCGCCGACTTCGTCCGGGACGACTTCTTCGCCCTGACCAGCGTCGAGGGGCAGGGGCGGTTCGGCGGGAGCGGGTTGGTGCTGACCAAGGACACCACCCTGCGGGAGCTGCTCGACCGGGGGGCGGACAAGCTGAGGGACCGGGCCGACCTGGACCCGCGGACGGAGGCCGACCTGTGCTGGATGGTCGGGGTGAACTACCGGGGGGTGGGCGAGTACCGGCGGGCGGTCGAGTTCCTGGAGCGGGCCTACCGGGTGCGGCGGGCGGCGCTGGGGGCCGACGACCCGGCGACGCTCGGCGCCGGCCACAGCCTAGGGTTGGCGTACTACGCCGCCGGCGACCACCGGGCGGCCGAGCCGCTGTACAAGCGGGCCCTGGCCGGGTTCGAGAAGGCCCTCGGGGCGGACCACCCGGACACCCTGCAAAGCGCCAACAACCTGGCCGCGCTGTACCGGGCCACCGGCGACTACCGGGCGGCCGAGCCGCTGCTCAAGCGGGCCCTGGCCGGGTTCGAGAAGGCCTTCGGGCCGGACCACCCGACCACCCTGCAAAGCGTCGGCAACCTGGGCGAGCTGTACCGGGCCACCGGCGACTACCGGGCGGCCGAGCCGCTGCTCAAGCGGGCCCTGGCCGGGAAGGAGACGGCCCTCGGGGCGGACCACCCGGACACCCTGACGAGCGTCGGCAACCTGGCCGTCCTGTACCGGGCCACCGGCGACTACCGGGCGGCCGAGCCGCTGTACAAGCGGGCCCTGGCCGGGTGTGAGAAGGCCCTCGGGGCGGACCACCCGAACACCCTGACGAGCCTCGGCAACCTGGCCGCCCTGTACTGGTCCCAGGGGCGGCTGGATCGGTCGGTCCCGCTGTTCGAGGACGCCCTCCGGCGGCAGCAGCGCCTCCTCGGGGACGGCCACCCGGACACCCTCGCCACCTCCGCGAACCTGGGGGTGAACTACAAGGACGCCGGGCGGGTGGCGGAGGGGCTGCCGCTGCTGGAGCGGGCCTACGCCGCCCGGGCCGAGTACCCGGCCAAGCTCGGCTGGGTCGGGGCACAACTGGCCAACGCCTACGCCCGTGCCGGCCGGCCGGCGGACGCGGCCCGGGTGGTCGGCGAGTCACTGGCCGAGGGCCGGGCGAAGCTCAAGCCCGGCAGCCCGGAGCTGGGCGGGCTGTTGGCCCAGATCGGAAAACAGCTCCTCGACCTGGACCCGGCGGCGGCCGAGCCGGTCCTGCGGGAGTGCCTGGACCTCCGGGAGAAGCTGGCCCCGGCCGCCTGGAACACCGCCAACGCCAGGTCCCTGCTCGGCGACGCCCTCCTGCGGCAGGGCAAGCCGGCCGAGGCCGAGCCGCTCTTGGTGGCCGGGTACGAGGGGCTACTGGCCGACCGGAAGAACATCCCGCCGGTCCCCCAGGCCCAGGTCAACCTGCCGGAGGCGGCCGACCGGCTGGTCGAGCTGTACGTCGCCCTGAACAAGCCCGACGAGGTCAAGAAGTGGCGGGCCGAGCGGGCGACGTACCCGTCCGTCGCCCCGCCCCCGCGGCCGGCCAACCGGCCGTGAAGTCGCCGCCCGGCCGCGGTACAATCCCGGCGGGAGGACCGACCCATGCCGATCCACGACTGGACCCGAATCGATGTCGGGACGTACCACGACTTCCACCAGGGGTGGACGATCGAGATCCGCAACGCCCTGAACCGCGGCGTCCTGCCGCCCGGGTACGTTGCCCGGGCCGACCAGCGGGTACTCGGGTACGAGCCGGACGTGATCGCCCTGCACCAGCGGCCGCCGGCCGACACCGGCGGCGGGCTGGCGGTGGCCGACACCCCACCCCGGGTCCGGCAGTCGGCCCGCATCGAGACCGACCGGGCCGCCTACGCCCGTAAGGCCAACCGGATCGCCGTCAAGCACAAGCGGGGGCACGTCGTGGCCATGATCGAGGTGGTGTCGCCGGGGAACAAGGACAGCAAGCACGCGGTCCGGTCGTTCACCCGCAAGCTCGCCGAGTTCCTCCGGGGCGGCATCAACGTCCTGGTCGTCGACCTGTTCCCGCCGACCCCCCGCGACCCGGACGGCATCCACCGGGTCATCTGGGACGAGCTGACCGGCGAGCCGTTCGAGGCCCGGCCGGACGGGAAGCCGCTGACCGTGGCCGGGTACGACGCCCGGGGCGACGACGGGGACGGGCTGACCGCCTGGGTCGACCCGGTGGCGGTCGGCGACCCGCTGCCCGACGGGCCGCTGTTCCTCGGCCCCGGGTGGTACGTCAACTGCCCGCTGGAGGCGACGTACCGGGCGTCGTGGGACGTGCTGCCGGCGACGACCCGCGAGCTGGTCGAGTCGCCGGCTGAGCCGCCCCCGCGGCCGGCCGACCGGCCGTGACCCGCGGGATGCTGGCCGCCCCGACGGGGCGTCCGGTAGTAGCCCGGGGTGACAACCCCGGGGATCGAGGTGCGAATGACCCGGAGCCCCGGAGGGGCGACCCGCCCCCGGCTCGGTCGCCCCTCCGGGGCTCCGTCCTGATGCCGCCCGCGACCCGGGGCTGCCGCCCCGGGCTATTCCCGGACACCCCGTCGGGGTGGCAAACGAGCCGCCCCGCCCCCGCGGCCGGCGAAGTAGCCCCTTACGCGATCCGCAGCAGGCGGCAGGCCTCCTGGTAGCCCGGTTCGAGCGGCAGCTCGATGCGGAGGTCGGGGGACAGCCAGAGCGGGACGGTCGGCAGCGGCTCGCCCACCGCCATCGGGAAGAACCAGGCGTCGAGCAGCGGGCGGCGCCGGGGCGGCTTGCGCCGGCTGAGGGTGACGGCGTACAGGGCCGGTGGGGGGTCGCCCAGCCGCGGGTCGGCCCGGCCGAGGCGGGCGAGCAGCTCGGCGTACAGGTTGGCCTGCCGGACGCTGACCACGTCCACCACCGCCACGCACACGTCCTGCCGCAGGAGGGCCGCCACCTTGCCGACGAACGGCTCGCGGGTGTCGGGGCGGCCCTTGTTCGACGGGCTGACGATCTCGACGGCCGCCACCAGCCGCCGCTCCCGCTCCGCGTCGTACACCCGCACCTCGTACTCGTCCTGGTCGGACAGGTCGGCCGTCACGGTAAGGGTCGGGGCGCCGGCGGCGAGTGTCGCCGTGCCGCCCTCGCCTTCCCCGCCCGGGCCGTCCGGGTCGCGGTCGTCCTCGGTCACGGACACGTCCACCTCGAACGACGAGCCGAGGTAGACCCGCGGCCCGGCGACGAACCCCGGCGGGAGGGGGTCGAACAGGGTGCGGACGATCTCGCCCGGCCACTGGCCGTGGAGTTCGCTCCAGTGGTGCTTGTCGTTCACCGGGGAACGGAAGTGGTCGCGGAGCGGCATGGGTCGGCCTCCGGTGGGATTGTACCCGGCCTACACCCCGGGATCGACCGCGGAAACCCGTGGCCCGACCGGCCCTCAGAGGTGAAGCCGCAACCGCTCGGGGCAGCGTAAAAAAACGCCGGGCGGCCGGCCTCTCACCCGTCGCAGGTGGGAAGCCGGCCGCCCGGCGGCGATGTCGGGCGGGTCAGTTCTTCCCCTTCTCCCGGTCCTTCTTGCCGCCCATGTTGCCCCCGCCGCCACCGCCCCACTTGCCGCGGTCGCCACCCTTCCCGCCCGCCGTGCCGTCCGACTTGCCCGGGGTCGCCCCGTCCCCACCCGGCCGGCGGCCGGCCCCGGACCGGCTCGGGCTGGCGTCGCTCCCCTCGCCGGCCGCCGTCAGCCGGGCCACCTCGGCCTTGATCGCCTCGCCCCGCAGCCACTCCCGCGGGGTGATCAGCCCGTCCCCGTCGGCGTCCAGGGCGTTGAACTCGTCCGTCTTCCGCCCGGCCGCCCGCCACTCGTACAGCCCGACCTGCCCGTCCTTGTCGGCGTCCAGCTCGGTGAAGAAGTCCGGCAGCCCCGGCGGCAGCTTCCCGTACCGGATGCCGACCTGGGTGTAGTCGATCTCCTTCTCCTTCTTGCCGTCGTCCTTCCCGTCCGGCCCGCCCTGCCCGGGCTGCTGCCCCGGCTGCCCGCCCTGGCCGCCGAACCCGCCGGGCGGGCCGTTCCAGTTCCCTTGCTGGCCGTTCCAGCCGCCGGGGCCGCCCTGCGAGCCGTCGAAGCCCCGCTGGCGGCCACCGAAGTCCCGGCCGCCGCCGTTCCAGCCGCCCGGGCCGCCCTGGAAGTTCATCGTCTGCGGCTGACCACCGGGGGCCATCCCGGGCTGGCCGCCGTTCGCCTGGCGGGCGGCCGCCCGCTTCTGCATCCCCTCGATGAACTGCTGCTTGGTGAGGATGCCGTTGGGCGGCAGTGCCTCGCCCCGGGCCTCCATCATCTGCTTGAGCCGGGGGTTCTGGTTGATGTCGATCGAGTCCTTCCCGGCCCCGCCCATGAAGCCCCAGATCATCTCCGGGTCGGGCGCGCCGCCCCGGTTGCCGAACCCGCCGCCGGGGCTACCCGGGAAGCCGCCACCACCCGGGAAGCCCCCGCCGCCGGGGAACCCGCCGCCGGGCGGCTGGGCCGCGCCGCGGTCCACGCTCAGCAGGACCACGCCGACCAGCACCCCCGCCGCGCCGAACCACCGGGACCGCATGACCGCCCCTCCGCCGGGAAGGCTCCAACCCGGATTGTACCCTCCGCGGGCGGCGGAGTCACACCCACCTTCGCCCAAGTCTCACCCGGCCCTCAGAAAGGCGAACGGGACGGGGGAGAAGGAAGAACCGGGCGGACCGGGCGTGACCGTCCCGGCCCGCGTCTTCACCCCATTTTTCCGTTTTCCGTTTTCCTTCCCGCTTCGCCGCCGGGGCGGGGCGGTTGTGTCGCCGGCCGGGGTGGCGTAGACTAAGCGGAACGACTCGCACGGCCCCGAGGACCCGCCCGTGTCAACACCCCTGCTGCTGGAGTACTTCGACCGTCTCCCGCCCCTCCACCCGGGGGACGACGAGGAGCTCTGGGCGGCCGGGGCCCAGCAGGCGATCAAGGGGTTCCGGTCGGCGGTCCGCAAGAAGTACACCGAGGGGACCCTGCAGCGGCTGTTGGAGTCGGGCAACCCGCAGGTCCGGCGGGCGGCCGTCCTGTCCCTCGGGCTGATCGGGACGATGCCGTCGAACGCCGCCCTAGCCGGCCGGCTGGACGACGACGACCCCTTGGTCCAGCGGTTCGCGGCCGACGCCCTGTGGGAGGTCTGGTTCCGGGGCGGGACGCCGGAGCAGAACTGGCGGCTGCGGCAGGCCACCCGGGCGGCCGACCCGGCCGCCGGCCGGGCCGCCCTCGACGCCCTGGTCAAGGCCGCCCCGGAGTACGCCGAGGCGTACAACCAGCGGGCCATCCTGTTCTTCAAGCGGGGCGACTACACCAAGGCGGTGGCCGACTGCGAGTCGGTGCTGCGGCTCAACCCGCACCACTTCGGGGCCGCGGCCGGGCTGGGCCAGTGCTACCTGAAGCTGAAGAAGCCGAAGGCCGCCCTGCGGGCGTTCCGCCAGGCCCTGGCCATCAACCCCGGGCTGGAACACCTCCACGACACCATCCGGTCGCTCGAAGAGGCCATCGACCGGGAGTAGCCCCGGGCGCGGAACCCGGCACGCGGAACCCGGACACGATGACCCCGCCCGCCCTCCCCCATTCCGCGCTCCGGGTTCCGGGCCCCGCGCTGTTCGCCGTCGACTTCGCCACCGTCGGGGCGGTCGTCGCCCTCTTGCTCGTCGGGCTGGTCGCCCTCGGGGTCCTGCTCAGCTACTTCTCCGGCCTGGCCCCGGTCGTCAACCGCCACCTCGGCCGGCCGTGGAACCGGGCCACCGTCCTGACCAAGCCGGTCCTGAACTGGGAGCGGGTCAACCTCTACCTGGCCCTCGAAGCCCTCCGGGACGAGACCCCGGACGCCCGCCGGGTGGTCGGGCTGGGGTACTACAACGAGCTGACCGCCGCCCTAGCCGCGAACGCCGGCCGGCACGCCCCGCTCGAATACACCGTCCGCCCGGTGTCGCTCCGGGAGACGGCCAAGGTGGTCGTCACCGGCGTGTACCTGCTCCGCCCGCCGGGGCTGGCCCCGTTCGCCGCCTTCCTGTCCCGCACGTCGCTCGACCTGATCGCCCCCACCCCGGCCGACGCCCAGGCCGCCCTCGACCGGGTACTGGCCGAGGCCCGCACCCGGAACGTCTTCCGCGGACAAGTCCTCGTCGTCGAGCAGGCCGCGGCGGTCGGCCCCGGGGCCGAGCCCGACTTCCAGATTCAGTTCCACGACCTGCCCGCCGTCTCCCGCGACCAGATCATCCTGCCCGAGGACGTGCTGCGGGTGGTCGAGCGGAACGTGGTCGGGCTGTTGGCCCACGCCGAGACCCTCCGCAAGGCCGGCCGGAGTACCCGCCACGGGGTGCTGTTCCACGGCCCGCCGGGGGTCGGCAAGACGCTGGTGACCAAGTACCTGGCCCGGGCCTGCCCGGACTACACGGTCATCCTCCTGACCGGCCGGCAGCTCCGGCTGGTCCGCGAGTCGTGCGTCCTGGCCCGGCTCCTTCAGCCGTCGCTGGTGGTCATCGAGGACGTGGACCTGATCGCCCTCGACCGGGACCAGAACCCGGACACGACGCTCTTGCACGACCTGATGGACGAGATGGACGGGCTGGGGCCGAAGGCCGAGGTCATTTTCCTCCTGACCACCAACCGCCCGCGGCTTCTGGAGAAGGCGCTGGCCGCCCGGCCGGGGCGGGTCGACCAGGCCGTCTACTTCCCGCTCCCGGACCGGGAGAGCCGGGGCCGGCTGTTCGCCCACTTCGCGGCCGGGCTGGACCTGGCCGGGGTCGATACCGGCCCGCTGTTGGACCGGACCGAGGGGGCCAGCCCGGCGTTCATCGAGGAGCTGTTCCGGCGGGCCGCCCTGATGGCCGCCGAGCGGGGCGAGCGGTCCGACCCGCTGCGGGTGACGACGGCCGACTTCGACGCGGCGGTCCGGGAGCTGGTCGAGTTCGGCGGGGCGTTGACCCAGAACCTGTTGGGCTACCGGAGCGACCCGGACGCCGGCGGCCGGGGGGTCGGGTTCGGCCGGGGCTGACCGGGGGAGTTTCGGGTTTCGGGTTCCCGGTTTCGAGTTTACGATGCGGTCGTCCCCGGATCGCGCCCCCCTCGGAGGAGCCGCCGTGTCCGCGATCACCCCCGCGAAGCCGCCGGTCCACTACCCCGCGGACGACGGGCTGCCCATGTCCGACAACACCGTGCAGTTCCGGTGGATCCTGATCATGCAGGTGAACCTGGAGATCCAGTTCCGGAACGACCCGAACGTGTTCGTGGCCGGGAACCACCTGATCTACCCCCGGGAGGAAAAGAAGAAGGTCCGCCAAGCCCCGGACGTGTACGTCGCGTTCGGCCGGCCGAAGGGCGACCGCAGCAGCTACCAGGTTTGGGAGGAGGGCGGGGTCTTCCCCCAGGTCGTGTTCGAGGTCTGGTCGCCGGGGAACCGGTACCCCCAGATGCGAAAGAAGTTCGACTTCTACCAGAAGTACGGGGCGGAGGAGTACTACATCCTGTACCCGGAGTTCCCGGCCCACGTCGATGCGTGGCGGCGGGAGGCCGGGAAGTTCGTCAAGGTGCCGAAGTTCGCCGACTGGGTCAGCCCTCGGCTGGGCATCCGGTTCGGGCGGGTCGACGGCGAGTTATTCGTCCGCGGCCCCGGCGGCGGGTTGTTCCGTCCCCCGGCCGAGTTGGCCGCCGAGCGAGAAGAGATCGAGCGGGCGCTGGCCGCCGAGCGGGCCGTGGTCGAGGCAGAGCGGCAGCGCGCCGCCGAGGCGGCCCGGCGGGCCGAGGAAGAGACCCGCCGGGCGGCGGCCGCGGCCGACCGGGCCGACAAGTTCGCCGCCAAGCTGCGGGAACTCGGGATCGACCCGGACGCGGTGTAGCCGGGGCGGCCGGGCCGGGCTACAGCAACACCGCCCCCGTCCCGGCCCGCACCCCACGACGCACCCCCATGTCCGCCAGCGAGACGTACGGCCCCGCCCTGGAGCGGGACATCTGGCACATCTACCGCGAGTTCTTCGACCTCGCCGAGCGGCGGCGGCGGTGGAACCTCCGGGACGACATCCCGTGGGATCAGTGCAACCCGGCGACCAGCCCGGCGGTGGCCGACGTGGTCGAGTCGTTCTGCGCCGTCGAGCTGTTCCTGCCCGACTACGTCGGCAAGTTCCTGCCCCTGGTCCGCGGGACCCGCGGCCGGGCCTGGTTCGCGGCCAACTGGGGGTACGAGGAGTCGAAGCACTCGCTCGCCCTCCAGGAGTGGCTGGTCAAGTCCGGGCACCGGACCGAGGAGCAGATCGAGGAGGTCCAGAGCTGGGCCGTCATCGGCGAGTGGCACCTGCCGACCGACGACGTCCGCGGGCTGGCCTGCTACACCATGGCCCAGGAGCTGGCCACCTGGCTGCACTACCGGAACCTGCGGAAGCTCCTGGCCGGGTCCGACCCGGCCCTGGACAAGGTCCTCGGGCTGTTGGCGATCGACGAGCGGGCCCACTACGACTTCTACGTCAAGGTGATGCGGCTGCACCTGGCCGACGACCGGGAGGGCACCGTCGAGCAGCTCCGGCGGGTGCTCAACGGGTTCTCGATGCCGGCGACCCACCTGCTGGCCGACAGCCGCCGGCGGGTGGAGCAGGTGAGGCGGCTGAACCTCTTCAACGAGGACCTGTTCTACGCCGAGGTGATGCTGCCGATCCTCGACGCCCTGGGGGTCGAGAAGCGGGAGCTGAAGAACCGGGCGATGCAAAAGAAGAGCCTGCCGGCCCCGACGGCGTGACCCCGGACCCGAGGTGCCGGATGCGGAAGCGGTGGGTCCGGATCGTCGGCCTGATCGCCGCCCTCGCCCTCGCGGCCGGCGGGGGCTGGTGGGCCGCCCGGTCGCCGGCGGTGACCCTGCGGCCCCGGGCGATCCGCTCGACCAGCGGCGACTTCTGGCACGACGGGCCGCCCCCGTGGCCCCACGGGAACCGCTTCTCCCTGACCGCCGACCCGGACGCCGCACCGTCCTCCGAGTGGTGGCTCGTCCTGAACATGCACGCGGAGAACTACACGGAGCTGTCGAAGCGGCTCGGGCTGGAGACGCTCCGAATCCTCCCGGTCGGCCCGAACGAGTGCCTGATCATCGACCGCCGGGTGCCGCGGGACTGGCTGCTCGACGCCCCCCTGGGCCCGCCGGACTTCCGCCGGGAGATGCTGGAGAAGTACCCCCAGTACTTCCGCCCGCCCGCGCCCCCGCCGGCCCCCTAGTCGGTCATCACTTTTGAGGTGCGGGGTAGAGTCGCCGGCGCTTGACCCGGGCGTCGGCGGTCGTGAACCGC
>JAIEQN010000136.1 GCA_019747685.1 Gemmataceae bacterium | reverse complement strand
TCCGGGAGGTCGAGCCGGGTCGTCGGGTCGGCCGGGCCCGGCCGGGGCCACAGCCGGACCGTCCCGTCCCCGCTCCCGCTGGCGAGCCAGAACCGGCCGCCGAGGTCAGGCGACGGAGCGACCACCGCCCCGATCGGCCCGGTATGGCCGGCCGGCCACGACACCTGTTTCGGCGTCCGCGACAGGTCCCAGACGACGACCGGGTAGTGTTCCCGCCGGGCGGGTCCTCGCTCCGCCCGCGGGAGGCGACAGCCGCCGACCGCCAGCAGCCCCACGTCGGCCCGCGGGAAGGCCAGGGCCAGGACCCCGGCCGGGTCGGCCGCGAACCGCTGCACCGGCTTCCGGCCGGTCAGGTCGAAGACCGTCACCCACCCGTCCACGTCCGCCTCCAGGCTGCCACTCCCGCACGCCAGGTGGCGGCCGTCCGGGGAGAAGGCCAGCGCCCGGACCGGCCGCCGCGGTTCGTCCAGGGGTAGCTCCGACCACTCCTTCGCCCGCGGGTCGTACAGCCGGACGGCCCCGGTCGTTTCCCGCTCCCAGTGCTGCCCGAACGCCACCGCCACCCGCGGCGGGTCGTCCGGGGCGAACGCCAGCCCGTTGACGCCCGCCAGCTCGGGGCAGTCGATCACCGTCCACGGCCCCGCCGGATCGATGCCACCGTCGCCACCGGACGGGCGCCGATCCCAGGGGGCGACGACCCCGACGACCACGGCCGCCACCAGCACCGCGCCGATCGCCCCGGCGAGCCACCACCTCCGCACCGGCGGCGGGCGGTCGTCCGTGCCGTCGTCATCGCGGTCGTCCGCCGGCAGGGTCAGGGCCAACCCGGCGTCGGTGCCCGGTGGGGCCGGTTCGGTCGGCAGCGGGTGGAACGTGGGCACCGGCCCGGAGACCGGGGCCGACCCCGGCGGCGACCCCGGCGGGGCGTCGACCCACGGTGCGAGGTCGGCGACCACCTCGGCCGGGGTCTGGAACCGGTCGGCCGGGTGCTTGGCCATTAGCCGCTCGACCACCGCCGCGACCCCCGCCGGCACCCCCCGGCGGAGTTGGCTGACCGGCAGCGGGCGGTCGGTCTGGTGGCGGAGGAGCTTTTCGAGCGGGGTCCCGCCGGGGTACGGGACCTGGCCGGTGAGCAGGTAGTACAGGGTGCCGCCGAGGCCATAGAGGTCGGCCCGGATGTCCACCCCGGCGGCGTCCCGGGCCTGCTCCGGGGCGACGAAGTCGGGGGTACCCATGGCCGCCCCGTCGCGGGTCAGCCGGGACCCGTCGGCCGCCCGCCGGAGGTACGCCAGCCCCAGGTCGAGGACCTTCACCCCGGCGGCGGTGAGCATCAGGTTGGACGGCTTGATGTCCCGGTGGACGAGGCCGTGGTCGTGCAGGTGCTGGAGGCCGAGGGCGGCCTGGCGGGCGTACCCGCAGGCCACCCCGACGGCCGGCGGGCCGTCGTCCCGGACCACCCGCCACAGGTCCCGGCCGTCGCAGAACTCCATCGCCAGGAAGGACCCGCGGGGGGTCGGCTCGGCGTGGTAGGCGGCGACGACGTGCGGGTGGGAGAGCCGGGCGACGGCCCGGATCTCCTGCAGGAACCGGTCCGTTACCCCGGGCTGGGTGAGGAGGTCGGCCCGGATCAGCTTGACCACCACCACCCGCCCCATGACGGTGTGCCGGGCCTTGAACACCTCCCCCATCCCGCCGGCGTCCAGCCGGTCGAGCAGGAGGTACGTCCCGAGGCGGAGTTCGTCCCCCCGGCCGGCGAGCAGCCGGCGCGCCTGGAACGGGGTCAGGATGCCGGCCCGGACCAACCCTCGGGCGACGACCTCCGGGCTGCCTGGCACCCCGTCGGCCTGCCCGACCGCGTCCGGGACGGCGATCGACAACCGCCGGACCGCGGCCAGGAGATCGGTTGAGGAGGTGAGCTTGGCCACGCCGCGCCTTCCCACCGGGCCGGGACCGGACCGCCTGATGTCCCTGATCCTTGTATGCGCCGGCGCCCCCCGTTCGCCCACCGGGAGTGCGGGGCGGATCGATTCGGAGGTCGGGAGCAACGGCGGGGTAGCGCTCCACGTCCTGCCGGACGGGGGCGGCTGCACGGGGTCGGCGTCCGGCCGACGGTCCCCGCCCGGCAGACGCTGAAGGGTCTGGCCGAGGGGCGGGACGAGCCGCTGGAGCGGGCGGTCGAGCTGGTCCGGCGGGCCGGGTGACGGCCCCAACCCTCCCGACTAGCTCCCGAACCCCGGGGCTTTCGCCTGCACGAACGCGTAGACCTCGCCGGCGGAGGACCTCACCTTCCCCTGGTCGCCGGTCCAGCAGAGCCGCCGGTCCGCGTCGACCACCGCCCCGTCCGGGACGGTCACACTCACCTCCCGGCCGACCGCGTCGTAGACCTGGCCGTCCCGGGTGTACGTGTGCCGCTGGTGGGGCGGGAACGGGACGAGGGAGTAGGCGACCGGGGCGTCCTTGACCGGGTAGGTGTTCGTGTACAGGGTGATCTTCATGGCGCTCCTGTCTCTGGGCGACCAGGAGGCTATCCTACCCGCCCGCCGTGCCGGCCGCGCGGCCCGACGGACGGAATGCCGGTTGTCCCGACCGCCGCCCTCCGGGCACACGTGTGGCAAGCGCGGGAGAAACCGATTGCGACGGCCCCCGTCAGGACAGCCCGACCCGCCGTCCCGGCAGGCCTCGCGTCCCCGGCCTGCCGTCCGGGGCGCAGCCGGGGTGTCATTCGCCCCACCCCTCCTCCGCCGGGCGGGCGTATTTCCCGGTTATACGCGATACTGATAAACCCGCACCCGGCGGCCCGACGAATGCATCACCCTCCCCCGACCTCCCCGACTCGTCCCGAAGGCTCCGCACCGCGGGGCATCGGAGGCCGGGGAGGTCTACCACGCCGGCCAGGGGTCGGGGCCGGCGGCGGGCACGAACTAGCGGCCCGGGAGCCTTGAACGTTCAGCTTCGTACTCGGCGCGGTGGCCGGCTTCGGGTTGATCGCCGCCGAGGACCGGACGGCCGCCCAGTCCCTCGACGGGGAGGCGGCGCGGGGCAACGCCGAGCCGGGCGAGAACGTGAAGTCGCGGTGCAGCCTGATCCTCAAGCGGGACGGGGCCGGCGGCGAGAAGCAACGCGGGCGGGACGGGCACAGTGGGGCGGCCTGGGGAAACCCGGGCCGTTTTCCGTTTCGATGGGCCTCTCGTCCTGCTTCGCAGCCCGCCCGCTCCGGTCACCCCGACGCCGCCCCCGCGTCCTTCGGGTCTTCCCACCCGAGCATCCGCCCGACGCAGGCGATCTCGTCGTCGAGCACATCGAGGTCGCCGTCCCCGGACTGGAACAGCAGCAGCTCGTCCCGGAGGTGGATCAGGCCCTTCCCCAGCGGCCCGCCGTCGTGGGGCAGGGGGTCGACCGGCAGGGCTGCCATCGCCGCCCGGTTCGGGAAGGTCGCCCGCACGGCGCGGGCCTGGGCCAGCAGCCGCTCACCGTACGCCCGCAACACGCTCATCTCGGCTCCTTCGGGGCGGGGAGGGGGTCATGCAGCGGTGGTGCCGACAGCAGGATCGGCCGCCGATCCCCACTTTCCCCGACGGTAACGAGCTCGTCCGCGCCCTCCAGGGTGCATAAGTGCGGCGGGCACAACGGCCGGGTTCGGCCGCATCAGAAACTGATTGTGCGAACACCGCTTGCGTGTCATGGTGCGTCCTGGCTGCGGTGCCGCAAGGCACAGCTAGCAAGAAGGCGATACCACCCATCCGCTGCCCTCCTCACGAGCGGGCGGATGGCCCCGACCAGCGGGCCGACGACCGGGACCTGGTTCCGGGCCAAGGTGTTGGCGGCCGCCTGCTGGTTCTCCGGCCCGCCCCGGTCGGACAGCAGGGCCTTGATGTCCGCCGGCTGGCGGTTGGCCGTGCCGGCCCGGTTCCTCTGCCGCACCGCCCGGCCGCACATCGGGCAGCCGGCTGCCAGCGGGACTGGGTGGGTCCATATGCCGCCGCCCCCGACATCCTCCCCGACCTTCACCGAGCGGACGGGCGACATCGAGCCCGTACTTCCTCCGCACCTCCGTGCCGTAGGCGTGGCGGAGCTGGTTCGGCTTCCACACCGCCACCCCGGCCCGCCGGCAGGCCCGGGCGACGGCCCGGATGTAGCTGCCGGGGTTGTACCGCTCGCCCGGCCGCCTTGGGTCGCTTCCGGGCGTTCCGCTTGGCGTGGGACGGCCACCGGGGCGTCCTCCGGCCGGCCGACCGGGCGGCGTGGTGTTCCGCGGTGGCGGCCCGGGGGCTGAACAGGTAGTCAGTCGGGTTGCCGGTGGCGAACTACTTCAGGACCGCCTGGGCCTTCGGCCCGACGGCGATCGGCCGGGGCTTGCCGCGGTGGGCGTTCTCGTGCCGCGCCGGGCGGTACACCCACACCGGGCCGGACGTGTCGACGTCGCCCAGCCGGACCCGGCAGGCTTCCCCCGGCCGGCACCCGGTCAGCCGCTGGAACTCGACCAGCCCGCGGACGTGCCGGTTCAGGTGGGGCAGGGTGGCGTCCACGTCGGCGTCCGGGACCGGCCCGACCGGGTCCGTCGCCCGGGCGGCCGTCCGCCCCTTCTGGAGCCCGGCCACCGCGGCCAGGACCTGGTGGGCGGCGGGCGGGATCAGCTCTTCGGCCGCCGCCCACCTCCAGACCCGCTTGACCAGCCGAACCCGGCGGTTGACCTCGGTCCGGTCCAGCCCGTCGGCCACCCACCCCTCCCGGACGGCCCGGAGCTTGAGCGGGCCGAACCCGGCCGCCGGGGTGTGCCCGTACAGCTCACGGACGGCCCGGGCGACCAGCCGGTACTCGGCGTACTCGCTGGTGTGCTTCCCGTCCGCCCCGCGGTAGTGGCGGCCGGCGTGGCCCATGAACGCCAGCAACACCTCGGCCACGGACAGCCCCGGCCCGGCTGCGGGGCCGGCCGGAGGGCCGGCCGGGGTGGTGGCGGCGTCGAGTTCGGCCAGGAGCCGTCGGTACGCCCCCCGGGACTCGGGCAAGTCGTAGGCGCCCGGCAGCAGGACGTACCGGCGACGGCCTGTAGTCGGGTCGGTCCAGACGGCCCGTGCCCGGGTGGCGTGCTTGTCGTGGGGGAGGTAGCTAGGAACGGACTTGCGGCGGGCGGGCATGGGAAGGACCCCGGCGAGGCGTGCAACGGTTGCACGCTTCGAGGCACCCGGGGCCGCCCCCGATGACTTCCCGGGGTAAGCAGAATCTGCTTCGGCTGAAAGGGCTTCCGTCGAACTCGATCCAGTAGCGGGGGCCGGGTTTGAACCGGCGACCCATCGCTTATGAAGCGATTGCTCTAACCACTGAGCTACCCCGCCGCGAGGCCATCCGCGGTGACGCGGACGGCCCACAGTTCCTGTACTTTACACCCGCCACCGCCCCCGACAAGACGCCCCCGCCCGCCCGCCGGTTCGGCCGCTCAGCTCACCCAACCCCAACCCCGCCGCCCGGCCGGACTCGCGGGTCAGCCGGAATAGTCTTCCCATCCCCCCAATTCGTCTCGTAAACTTCATTATCTGCCGGACCTCCCGCCGAACGCCCGCCTCTCCCCGGACGGAGTCATCCTCCCCATGCGCCGACCCCTCTGCCTCGTCGCGCTCGGCCTCGTCCTGACACAGATACCCTCCCCCTCGGCCGCCGCACCGCCCCCGCCCGCACCGGCCGAGTTCGCCCAGCCCCAATCCCCCACCAAGCCGCCACCGTTCCCAATCAAGATGGTGGATCAGGGGAAGTACGACCCCCAGCTCAAGGGCTACTCCCTGCCCGACGGGTTCCGGCTCGAAGTCGTCCTCGACGCCCCCGACGTGGTCAACCCGGTCGGCCTGACCTTCGCCCCGGACGGCAGCCTGTTCGTCCTCGAATGGGCACCCGACCCGGTCGCCGGCGAGCGGTGGAACGCCGTCCTGGAGACGTTCCGGTATAAGGACGGGACCACCCGGGCCGTGACGACGATGAAGAAGTTCGTCATGGACCCGGTGAAGCTCTTCCTGCCCGACCCGGCCACCGGGAAGTACGGCCGGGGGCGGACCATCATCGCCGAGGAGCTGCCGAGCAGCATCCTCTGGCACGACGGCTGGCTGTACGTCACCGGCCGCGGCACCGTCCGCCGCTGGCGGCAGGCCCCGCCGACCGGGCTGACCACCGGCGTCGACCCAAGTAAGCCGGCGGCCCCCACCGACCCGTGGAACGTCCGCGAGGTCGTCGCCCAGGGCTTCTGCGGCTTCCACCACCACCAGGTTTCGGGCCTGTCGATCGGCAACGACGGGCTGCTCTACCTGACCAGCGGCGACGACGACAACTATGGCGAAGGCTCCGACGGGTCCCGGGCCACGGTCCTGCGGACCGGGGCCGTCTTCCGCTGCCGGCCGGACGGGTCGAAGCTGGAGGCGTACTCGCTCGGCTACCGCAACCCGTACCGCGACCTGGCCCACGACGACCACTTCAACTGGTTCCACGCCGACAACGACAACGAGGACGGCAGCAAGTTCATGGGCTGCCGGATCATGCACGTTGCGGAAGGGGCCGACTTCGGCTGGCGGCTCCGCTACGGCGCCCGCTGCTGCCAGCCGGACGCCGCCCGGGTGTCGGTGGCGGGGGAAGTCCCGGGCAAGCTGCCGCCGATGGTCAAGACCGGCCGCGGCTCGCCGGCCGGGCTGCTCATCCCGCACGACACCCGCATTCCCGAACAGTATCGCGGGCTGCTGTATTACCCCGACGTGTACCGCAAGCTGGTGCGGGCCTACAAGACAACCCCGGCCGGGTCGTCGTTCCAGATCACCAACGAGTTCGAGTTCTTCAAGAGCGACGACCCCTTGTTCCGCCCGTGCCAGATGGTGCTCGGGCCGGACGGGGCCATCTACGTCTGCGACTGGCGGACCGACAGCGGCGGGGCCGGGCGGCTCTTCGGCGACGGCGTCCACGGCCGCGTCTACCGCATCCGCTGGGCCGGCACCGACGACACCCCGGGGCTGCCGCTCCGCGGCCTGGATAGCTGGGCCAAGATTCTGAAGCTGGAGACCGAGAAGTTGGTCGATGTCCTGTCGGCCCCGGACCTGACGGATCGCGTCGAGGCCCGCAAGGAGCTGGTCCGCCGCGGGGCGAAGGGGCGGGACGCCGTCCTGCGGCGGTTCGTCTCCGGGAAGATCGACGGCCCGGGCCGGCTGCCGGCCCTGGGGGTGCTCCAGGCCCACTGGTCGGCCGACGTGGAAGACCTGTTCCGGCTGCTCCTGTCCGACGAGTCGGCCGACGTGCGGCGGGTCGTCGTGGAAGCCCTCGGCTCTCACGCGACATCGAACGACCCGCGGACGGCCGAGGGCCTCTTGCGGCTCCTGGCCGACCCCGACCCGGCCGTCCGGCGGGCGGCGGCCCTGGCCCTGGGCCGGCGGAACGTCCCCGGGGCGGCCGACGCCCTGGCCAACGCCCTGCGGTTCGACGCCCAGGCCGATGCGTTCCTGAAGGACGCCTACGTCCGCGGCCTGGAAGCCCTCGGCAAGCCGGGCATCGATGCCCTCCTGACCTGGGCCAACTCGGGCGACAAGGAGTTCGCCCGGGCGGCCGAGGTGTTCGTCACCCTGCGGACCAAGCCGGCGGCCGAGGCCCTGCCGCAACTGCTGGCCAACCCGCACGCCACCCCGGCCATGCGGGAGGCGTTGGTCACGTCGTACAACAACTACCAGTTCGACCCGCCCCTCTCGCTCGACCCGCTGGCCGACTTCCTGGCGAAGCGGCCCGACGAGCCGGCCAACGTGGCGGCGGCCGTCGTCGAGGTGTTCGCCGCGGCCGGCGGCGGGCTCGACTCGCCGAAGGCGACTGTGCTGGTCCTCGGGCTGCTCGACCGGGCCGACCCGGCCGTCCGGCTGGCGGCCATCCGGGCGGTCGACGCCACCCGGCTGACGGCCGCCGCCCCGAAGCTGGTGGAGATGCTGGCCGCCCCGGACCGCCCGGCCGACGAGCGGCTGGCGGTGGTCAAGGCGCTGCGGGTGCTGAACCGGAAGGACGCGGCCGGCACGGTCGCGGCCATCCTGACCGGGTCGAACCCGGCGGCCCTGAAGGTGGAGGCCCTGCGGACGGTGGCGGCCCTCGACCCGGCGGCCGCCCGCAAGGCCGCCGAGCCGCTCTTGGACCAGGCGGATGCCGCCCTCCAGGCCGAGGCCGTCGTCGTCCTCGGGGCGACCAAGCCCGGGGCCCGGCTGGTCGGCGAACGGTTCGTCGCCAAGAAGCTGCCGCGGGACCTGTTCCCGCAGGTGACCGACGCTCTGAAGAAGTTCGCCGCCGACCCGGAGGTGGCCCAGCTCCAGGCCGAGGTGGTCCGCGGCGGGCTGCTCCTGACCCTCGACCCGCGGCAGGCCGAGAAGGTCCGCCAGCAGGTCGTGGAGAAGGGGAACGCCAAGCGGGGCAGGGAGCTGTTCCTGAACACCAAGCTCCTGTCGTGCGCGACGTGTCACAAGATGGAGGGCGTCGGCGGGGCGGTCGGCCCGGACCTGACCCGGGTGTGGGACACCCACACGGTCGAGAAGATTCTGGAATCGATCGCCGACCCGGGCAAGGAGATCAAGGAGGGCTACCAGACGTACCGGGTGACGACCGCCGACGGCCAGGTGCTGAGCGGGCTGAAGGTGTCCGAGACCGGGACCGAGGTGGTCATCCGGGACGCCAACGGGCGGGACGTGCGGCTGGCCAAGGAGGACATCGAGGGGATCAGCCCGACCAAGCTGTCGTTGATGCCGGACAACACCGTCGCCCCGCTCGGATACGACCAGTTCCTCGACCTGCTGGCGTTCCTGAAGAGTAAGACCGAGCAGGAGTCCTTGCGGGGCGTGGTGGCCGCGGCGAGCGTGGCCGGGCCGTTCGACCCGGACCTGGCGGCCGACAAGCCGGAGGTGTCGGCCGACGGGTCGGCCGGGCGGTGGCTGCCGATCGCCGCCGACCCGTCCGGGGCGCTCGACCTGAAGGGGTTGTTCGCCGGCGGCGGCCCGGCCGGGGTGTACGTCCGGGCCTACGTCTACTCGCCGGCCGCCCAGCAGGCGACCGGGGCGGTCCGGGCCGACGACCCGGTCCGGGTGTGGGTGAACGGCAAGTCGGCGTTCGCCCGGCCGACCCCGGCCGCCTCGACGGCCCCGGCCGAGGAGACGTTCACCGTCGCCCTCAAGCCGGGGTACAACCCGGTCCTGGTGAAGGTGACGAACGCCGGCACCGCCCACCGGCTCGGCCTCCGGTTCGCCGGGACCGAGGTGCGGGCGGCGGCCGTGCCGGGCGGCAAGTGAGAGTTTCGAGTTTGAAGTTTCGAGTTTCAAGTTGTGGTGGGTAGAGACCGGACCCGGGCCGGCCGACCGCCTGCTAACTCGAAACTCGAAACTTCAAACTCGAAACTCAGATGATGCCCCCGTGGATCCGCTCCGGGGTGAGGTGGCTGGGCTGGTCGTTGAACCAGAACCGCCGCCACTCCTCGCCCATCTGCCGGAGGTCCTCGGATTGGTACAGGAGCTGTTGCATCCGGACGTTCGGGTCGCTCGAGTACTGGTTGATCAGGCAGCCGCTGTTGGCCGTCAGGGCGGCCGCCGCGACTCCCCCCAGGATCAGCTTGCGGAACATGGCCCGCCTCCGTGCTGCGCGGTGATCTCCCCGCCCCCCGGGTCCCCCAACCCGGGCCGGGTCCGACCCTCCCGCGGGCCGTAGCCGTAATATCGGCCCGGCCGGTGCGGTCCTTGAGTCCGGCCGGGATTTCCGGACCGGAAAAAACAAGCCCACCCGCACGGGCGGGTGGGCGGCAGCGTCGGCCGGGGGACCTGGGCAGCTCCGGGGGTCAGCCGGCGGCCGGTGCCCCGGCCGCGACCGGCTCGGCCCCGGGGGCGGCCGCCCCGGCCGGGGTCGGGGCCCCGTCCAGCAGGTCGTCGTCGTCCTCGTCGTCCGGCCGGCCCTTCCGCTTCACGTCGGCCGGCTTGGCGAACTTCCGCACCCGCTCCTCCATCTCCTTGCCCGGCTGGAAGGTGACGACGTTCTTGGCCTCCACGTCCACCCGGGCCCCGGTCCGGGGGTTGCGGGCCTTGCGGGGCTTCCGCTGCTTGACCTCGAACACCCCGAAGTTCCGCAGCTCGATCCGCCC
>JAIEQN010000644.1 GCA_019747685.1 Gemmataceae bacterium | reverse complement strand
ACCCGGACGCTCCGCAGGTGGGCGGTGTACCCGATGACGTGGTAGATCAGGCTGAGGAACCGGTCGACGAAGTCGTTCCACGACCCCGGGTCCTTGTTCAGGCACCGCTTGAGCAGGTCGCGGTCGACCGGGGTGAACGGGGTGGCGGCCACGGCCGGGCCTCCGGGGACGGGCGGGTCGGCGGGGGAGTCCCCCTGGTGTGAGCCTACCGGGCGGGCGGGGCCGGCTCAATCCGGGGGCGGGCGGCCCCGCCCGGACCATCATACCCCGGCCGGCAGGACCGGCACAACCGGCCGGCCCCGGCGGCCGGCCTTTTCACTTGCCCCGGACCCGGCTGGATGGGAGGATGGTAATCCCACCGACCCTCCGGGGGTTCGCGCCCCCGGCACGCCTCGGGCCGACCTATGCTCCGCGTCCTCGGAAGCCCCAAGCGGCTGTGCGACGGGTCCACCCGCCGCGACTTCCTGGCCGCCGGCGGCTTGCTCCCGTTCGGGCTCACCCTCGCCGACACGGTTCGCGCGGACTCCCCGGGTTTACACCCGGGGCTCGCCGGGGACCGGTCGTTCGGCCAGGCGAAGGCGTGCATCCTCCTGTTCCTGTACGGGTCGCCCAGCCAGATCGAGTTCGCCGACCAGAAGCCGAACGCCCCGGTCGAGGTCCGCGGCGAGCTCGGGTCGATCAAGTCGACCCTGCCGGGATGCGACGTGTGCGAGCTGCTGCCCCACACCAGCCGGGTCATGCACAATGTTACCGTCGTCCGGTCGATGACCCACCCGCACCCGATCCACGGGGTCGCCTACGCCACCTCGTCGGTGGTGGACATCGACGTGGGCATGGAGCTGCGGCCGCACGACCCCGGGCACTGGCCGTTCATGGGGTCGGTGGTCGCCCACCTGGAGCGGCGGACCAACCCGGCCGCGGCCCGGAAGCCGGTGCCCGACAACGTCGCCCTGCCGTGGCCGTTCAGCAGCCGGCGGACCGGCGAGGTCAGCCGGGCCGGCCCGTATGCCGCGTTCCTCGGCGGGGCCTACCACCCCCACTACGCCACCTTCCAGGGGGCGGCCAGCCGGCACATCACCAAGACGCTGAACGAGACCACCCAGGAGTTCGCCGAGCCGTACGTCGGCACCGCCCCGGACAGCTACTTCGCCCTCGGCGGGGACCCCCCGGCCGACCTGACCCTCGACCGGCTCAACGCCCGGCGGTCGCTGCTCGACCAGTTCGACGCGGCCCGCCGGCAGCGGGACCGGGTGGCCGCCGACCCGTTCCGGGAACAGGCGTATGCCCTGCTCGGGTCGGAGAAGCTGCGGCAGGCCCTGGACGTGCGGCGGGAATCGCCGAAGCTGCGCGAGAGCTATGGCCACACCGTCTTCGGCCAAGGGTGTTTGGCGGCCCGCCGACTGGTCGAGGCGGGCAGCCGGTTCGTGACGGTCTTCTGGGACGAGTTCGGGCTGGCCGGGTCGGGCTGGGACACCCACTGGGAACACTACCCGCGGATGCGGAACGAGCTGATGCCGGGGTTCGACCGCGGGTTCGCCGGCCTCATCACCGACCTGGACCAGCGGGGGATGCTGGACGAGACGCTGGTGATCGTCCTGAGCGAGCACGGGCGGACGCCGCGGCTGAACAACTCGAAGGGTGCCGGCCGGGATCACTGGTCGCAGGCGTACACGACGGTGTTCGCCGGCGGCGGGGTGGCCCGGGGGAAGGTGGTCGGCAAGACCGACAGCATCGGCGGGACGGTGGTGGACCGGCCGGTGTCGCCGAAGGACGTGCCGGCGACGGTCTACCACCTGCTCGGGTACGACCCGGGGACGACGCTGACCGACCGGACCGGCCGGCCGGTCCCGCTGGCCCCGGCCGGGCAGGTGGTCCGGGACGTCCTGGCGTAGAATGGCGGCGTCCGCCCGGAGGAGAGCGCCGTGCCCGTCACGCCCGAACTCGTCGAGCAGGCCAGCCGGCTCACCCCGGCCGAGTGGCAGGAGCTGTGGATCAAGGCCCGGGAGAACCTCCCGCCGTCCCGGTTCGGGCGGATCAACCGGACGCCCGGGGTGTGCGGCGGGGAGGCGTGCCTCGGTCACTCCCGGATCACCGTCTGGGGGCTCGAACGGCTCCGCCAGCTCGGGGCGTCGGACGCCCACATCCTGTCCGGCTACCCGCACCTCGGGCCGGACGACCTGGCCGAGGCGTGGGCCTACGTCGCCGCCCACCGGGACGAGATCGAGGACGCGATCCGGCGGAACGAGGAGGCGTAGCCGTGGCCCGCCTTCTGGCCGACGAGGACTTCCCCGGCCCGACCGTGGAGGAACTGCGGCGGCTCGGGCACGATGTCGTCACCGTCCGGGACCCGGGGCGGGCCGACCGGGAGTTCCCCGACCCGGAGGTGCTGGCCTCGGGGACGGCCGACGGGCGGGCCGTGCTCACCCGGAACCGGTGGGACTACGTCCCCCTCCACGGCCGGAACCCGGTACACGCCGGGATCATCGCCTGCACCCACGACCCGGACTACCTCGGGCTCGCCGCCCGGATCGACGCCGCCGTCCGGGCGGCCGGCAGTTTGCAGGGCCAACTGATCCGCGTCAACCGCCCGCCGAGGCAACCATGACCGACCCCGTCAGCCGCCGCACCGCCATCACCCTGTCGGCCGGGTTCGTCCTCGGGTCGGCCGCCGACCTGCACGCGGACGAGCCGCCGAAGAAGGTCGAGCCGCCGAAACCCAACCCCGGGCCGGTCGAGGCCGCGTTCGAGCGGGACTACCCGGCCCCCGGGTTCAAGCCGTCCTGGAAGAACCCCCAGCTCAACCGCCTCCTCGTCCAGGACTTCGTCATCCTCGCCCACTCCGACCTGGACATGACGAAGAAGCTCGTGGAGAAGTACCCGGCCGTGCTGAACGGCACGATGGACTGGGGCAACGGCGACTGGGAGTCCGGCCTCGGCGGGGCCAGCCACATGGGCCGGCACGACATCGTCGAGTTCCTGCTGGAGAAGGGTGCCCGCATCGACATCTTCTGTGCAACGATGATGGGCCAGCTCGACGCCGTGAGGGCGTTCCTGACGCTCCAGCCGAAGCTGATCGACGCCACGGGGCCGCACGGGATTTTCAACCTCCACTTCCACGCCCAGCTCGCCCGCGACGGGGGCAAGGTCCTCGACTACCTGCAATCCGTCAAGAAGGTCGAGCTGAAGCCGAACCCGTTCCTCAAGAAGCCGGCCGACGCCAAGAAGCCGGGGTAACCGCCGAGCCACCGAGAACGCCGAGCAGACCCGAGCCGAAGAGTTGTTCACAAAACTCCGGCCCGGTGTATCCTCCACTGTGACCTCGGTGACTCCGTGGTGAATTCCCCATTCGCAGGTCCCCCATGCGCACCCGCCTGCCGCTCGCCGCCCTCGCCCTGGCCGTCCTCGCCCCGGCGGCAGCCGCCCAGCCGGAGAAAAAGGACGCCCCGCCGGACGCCTTCACCGTCAAGGACGACGTCATCTACGGCCGCAAGCACGGCACCGCCCTGACGATGGACGTGTTCACCCCGAAGGAGAAGGCCAACGGCCGGGGCGTCGTCCTGTGCGTCAGCGGCGGGTGGTACTCGGCCAAGGACCTCCTGACCAACCTCTACCTGCCCACCTTCGTCAAGCCGCTGGTCGCCCGCGGGTACACGGTGTTCGCCGTCCTCCACGGCAGCCAGCCGCTGTTCACCATCCCCGAGGCGGCCGAGGACATCGACAACGCGGTCAAGTTCGTGAAGGCCCACGCCAAGGAGTACGGCGTCGACCCGGACAAGCTCGGGGTGTCCGGGATGTCGGCCGGCGGGCACCTGTCGCTGATGCAGGGGACGGCCAAGGGGGAGGGGAAGGTGGCCGCGGTCGGCTGCTTCTTCCCCCCGACCGACTTCCTGAACTACGGCAAGGAGAAGGAGAGCGGGGCCGGGCAGGGCGAGCTGAAGGACTTCGCCGCCCCGTTCGCGTTCCGCAAGTACGACCAGAAGACGCGGGCGTTGGTCCCGGTCTCGGGTGACGAGCGGGCGGCCATCGTCAAGCGGATCTCCCCGGCCACCCGGGTGGGGAAGGAGTCGGCCCCGGCCCTGGTGATCCACGGCGACGCCGACAAACTCGTCCCCCTCCAGCAGGCCGAGCTGTTGGTGGACAAGTACAAGGAGGCCGGGGTGCCGTTCGAGCTGGTGGTGAAGAAGGGCCAGTCCCACGGCTGGAAGGACATGGACAAGGACGTCGGGCTGATCGCCGACTGGTTCGACCAGCACCTCGGCGTGAAGAAGTAGCCGCCCGGGCTACTTCGGGTCGAACGCGGCCCAGTCCCACGGGTGGACGGTCAGGGTGGTGTCGGGGTGCGAGAGCCAGAGCCGGCCGGGCGGGTCGATCCCCCAGCCCGCGACCCCGGCCGGCAGCGGCACCCGGCCCACGTCCGTCCGGGTGGCCACGTCCCACACCCGCATCTCGTTCGGCCACTCGGACGGGTTGCCGGGGCCGTCGTACCCCTCCTTGTTCGGGACGTACCGGGCGGCCATCCGCCGCCCGTCCGGGGAGAACGCGACGGCCAGGGCCGGGATGCCCCCGTCGGCGACCTTAACCGGCCGGCCGGCCACGTCCCAAACGCCCTCCCGGGTGAGCAGGTACTTCCCGTCCGGGGAGAACCCGAGCAGCGGCGGGCTCGGCGGCCGGGCCGACCCGCAATCCCGCTGACGCCGCGGGTAGGTCGCGATCACTTGCCACTCGGCATCCGGGGCGGTGTCCCGGACGGCGAACACCTCCCACCCGCCGACGGCCAGCTTCCGGCCGTCCGGGGAAAGGTGGACGTAAACGGCCGTCTCGGGCAGGGCGATCGCCCGCACCTCCCGCCCGGACGGCACCTCGTAGCACGTGACCGACCCGCCCGACTGGGCCCACAGCCGGCCGGCCGGGTCGAACCCGAGGACGCCGGGGTGTTCGACCGGCACCCGGAACTCCTCGAACCCGGTCGCCGCGTCCCACACCGCCACCGCCCGCCGGGCCGGGCCGTGGACATCGGTCCCGGCCACCCACCGGCCATCGGGCGAGAGGGTGAAGTCGTAGCCGCCCGTCAGCCGCCGGCGGACGGCCGCGGCCGCCGGCCCGGCGTCCGGCACGTCCCACACCCGGCTGCCGGCGTACCCGGCGGCCAGCACCCGCCGGCCGTCGGCCGAGAACCGGAACACGTTGGGCGGGCCGGTCGGCTGGCGGTCCAGGTCGGGGTGGACCGGCTGCCCGGTCCTCCGGTCGATCAGCCGGACCGAGTGGCCGCGGACCTCGGCCCGGACCGACCCGTCCGGGGAGAGGGGCGGCAGGTCCGAGCGGAGCGAGGGCGGCGGGTCGCGGTCGACCTCGGCCAGGGTGTCGGGGTCGAGGCCGGCATCCCCGCCCGGGGACCGGCTGACGTACAGCCGCCCGCCGGCCGCCCCGAGGACCCGGAGACCCTCGGGCGGAGGTTCTGCGACCGCCAGCCGCTCCCCGGTGGTCGGATCGAACGCCGCCAGCCGGCCGGCCGCCACCGCCACCAGCCGGTCGTCCCGGACCCAGTGGATGGCGGCGTCGCCGTACGCAGTGCCGCTCGGCGCGGTCAGTACCCGCCCCGGCCCGGACCCGTCGACCGGGCCGGCCCAGAAGTCGTGCAGGAGGCCGTTCTGGGGGCCGGGCGGCCGGGGGTCGGTCGGGTCGGCCGTCGGTTTGGCCCCGACCGCGACGGCCACCCACCGGCCGTCCGGCGAGAACACCGGCGGCTCGTTGGGGGTAACCGGGTAGTGCCGGATCACCTCCCCGGTCTCGGCGTCCCAGGCGGTCAGCCGGTGGTCCGGCCCGCGGCCGAAGACGTGCCGCCGGTTGGGGCTGAGCACGACCGTCCGGTTGGTGTTGATCCGGGCTACCGCCCGCCCGGTCGCGGTGTCGTACAGGACGGTCCGCTCGTAGTCGCAGACCGCCAGCCGCCGGCCGCCGGCGGCGTACCCGACCAGGAACACCTGCCGGTCCGGGCGGTCCGGGTCGACGTACCGGTGGAGTTCGCGGCCGGTCGCCGCGTCCCACTCGACCACCACCGGGGACGAGTGGCCGCCGGCCGCCAGGGCCTTCCCGTCCGGCCGGAAGACGACCTTCTGGATTTGGGCGACGTGCCGGAACCGGGCGTCGCCGAGCCGGGCCATCGGTTCGCCGAGCGGTACGACCCAACCACCGGGCGGGACGGCGGGTGGCGGCTGGTCGGCGGGTGTGACCGGTCCCCCAGTCGATCGGCCGGGGCCTGGGGCGATGGCGAGGGTCGGTAGCAACACGGCGAACGGGACGAGCCGGGACATCATCGACCTCCGCAGGCCGCTCCGATCTACCAGCATAACGTCGCGGCCGCTCACGCCGTAGCCGGTCGCCTGCCATTTTCGCTCCGGGTCGGTCGGCATACCTCTGCCACAATGACACCGCCGGCCGGTCGGTCGGTCACACTCGTCGCACGAACCTGTTGAACCGATTACGCTTCCGTCACACTCCCTCCCTCGGCACACGGGTTGCTTGCGGCCACCGGCACCGCACACCGTTCGTAACCGAAGAGGGCGGATACCCGATGGCAGCCAAGCAGCTCTCCTACGCCGACGACGCCCGCCAGAAGCTCCTCGCCGGGGCCTCCAAGCTCGCCCGGGCGGTCCGGTCCACCCTCGGGCCCCGCGGCCGCAACGCCGTCCTCGACAAGGGCTGGGGCAGCCCCACCGTCACCAAGGACGGCGTCACCGTCGCCGAGGAGATCGAGCTGACCGACCCGTTCGAGAACATGGGCGCCCAGCTCGTCAAGGAGGCCGCCTCCAAGACCTCCGACGTGGCCGGCGACGGCACCACCACCGCCACCATCCTGGCCGAGCACATCTTCCGCGAGGGCCTCAAGAGCGTGGCCGCCGGGCACGACCCGATGGCCCTCGTCCGGGGCATCCAGAAGGGCGTCGACAAGGTCGTCGACGAGCTGCACAAGCTGGCCGAGACGATCGACCCGAAGGACAACAAGAGCATCACCGAGGTCGCGGCCATCGCCGCCAACAACGACCGGGAGATCGGCCAGAAGCTGGCCGAGGCGATGAAGAAGGTCGGGGCCACCAACGGCGTCATCACCGTCGAGGAGGGCAAGACGGCCGAGACGGTGGTGAACGTCGTCCAGGGGATGCAGTTCGACCGGGGCTACCTGTCCCCGCACTTCGTCAACAACCCCGAGAGCGTCACCTGCGAGTTCGAGAACCCGTACATCCTCATCTACGAGGAGAAGATCAGCAACGTGAAGTCGCTGATCCCGGTTCTGGAATGGGCCAGCAAGCAGAAGGAGCCGCTGCTGGTGATCGCCGAGGATGTCGAGGGCGAGGCCCTGGCCACCCTGGTGCTCAACAAGCTCAAGGGCGTCCTCCAGGTTTGCGCGGTCAAGGCCCCGGGGTACGGCGACCGCCGCAAGGCGATGCTCGAGGACATCGCCGTCCTGACCGGCGGCAAGCCGGTGTTCAAGGACTTGGGCGTGCAGCTCGACGCCACCACCGCCGGGCCGAAGGGCGAGCAGGTGCCCACGGTGGTGAGCTACCTCGGCCGGGCCAAGCGGGTGAAGGTCGACGCCGAGAACACGACCGTCACCGAGGGCCGGGGGAAGAAGGAGGCCATCGAGGGCCGGGCCGAGCTGATCCGCAAGGAGATCGAGAAGACGGACAGCGAGTACGACCGGGAGAAGCTCCAGGAGCGGCTGGCCAAGCTGGCCGGCGGGGTCGCGGTGCTGAAGGTCGGCGGGGCCACCGAGACCGCGATGAAGGAGCGGAAGGCCCTGTACGAGGACAGCCTGCACGCCACCCGGGCGGCCATCGCCGAGGGCATCGTCCCCGGCGGCGGGGTGGCCCTCTTGAACGCCCGCAAGGTGCTCGACAAGTCCAAGCTGGAGGGGGACGAGGCCGAGGGCGCCCGCGTCCTGTACCGGGCCCTGGAGATGCCGGCCCGGCTGATCGCCGAGAACGCCGGGATGGACGGCACCGTGGTGGTGGCCAAGATTCTCAAGGCGAAGGACAAGAACCACGGGTACAACGCGGACAAGGACGAGTACGAGAACCTCCGCGAGGCCGGGGTGATCGACCCGGTCAAGGTGACGCGGTCGGCCCTCCAGAACGGGGCGAGCGTCGCGGCCCTCTTGCTCACCACCGAGGCGATGGTGGCCGACATCCCGGAGAAGAAGCAGCCGGGCGGGGACCACCACCACGACCACGACCACGGCATGGGTGGCATGGGCGGGATGGGGGGCATGGGGGGGATGATGTAGCCCGGCCCCCCGCGCCCCCCGACCCGGGGTTTCACCCCGGGCTACGACGTGCCAGCCCTTCAGGCTGGGAGATCGAGACCCCGCAGGCTGAAGGCCTGCCACAACATAGCCCGGGGTGAAACCCCGGGACGAACGACCCACGCCAGGAGCAACACATGGCCAAGACCAAGACCGCCGACGCCGCCCCGAACCTCCGCCCGCTCGACGACCGGGTGGTGGTCGAGGCCCTGGAGGCCGAGGAGAAGACCAGCGGGGGCATCCTCTTGCCGGACACCGCCAAGCAGAAGCCGCAGCAGGGCAAGGTGCTGGCCGTCGGCCCGGGCAAGCTGTCCGACGCCGGGAACCGCACCGCCGTCGGGGTGAAGGTCGGGGACACCGTCCTGTTCGGCAAGTACAGCGGCAGTGACGTGGAGGTCGGCGGCCGCGAGCTGAAGATCCTCCGCGAGTCGGACATCCTCGGCAAGGTCGTCAAGTAACGAGTTTCGAGTTTCGAGTTTAACGTTTCGAGTTCCCGCCCCGGTGTGATGTCACACCGGGGCGGTCGAACCGGGCGTCTCGAAACTCGAAACATTTAACTCGAAACTCGAAACGGGAGAGAACATGGCGAAGCAGCTGCTCTACACCGACGACGCCCGGAAGAAGCTCCTGACCGGGGCCGACAAGCTGGCCCGGGCGGTCGGCATCACCCTCGGGCCGACCGGCCGGAACGTCATCATCGACAAGTCGTTCGGCGGCCCCACGGTGACGAAGGACGGGGTGACGGTGTCGAAGGAGATCGACCTGCCCGACCCGTTCGAGAACATGGGGGCCAAGCTGGTCAACGCGGTCGCCCAGAAGACCAGCGACACCGCCGGGGACGGCACCACCACCGCGACCGTGCTGGCCCTGGCCCTGTACCAGGAGGGGCTGCGGAACATCACCGCCGGGGCCAACCCGATGGGGGTCAAGCGGGGGATCGACAAGGCCGTGGCCGCGGCCGTCGCCCACCTGGAGAACAGCCTGACCAAGAAGCTGTCCAAGAAGGAGGAGATGCAGCAGGTCGCGGCCATCTCCGCCAACAACGACCCGAAGATCGGCGACCTGATGGCCGACGCCTTCGAGAAGGTCGGCAACGACGGGGTCATTACGGTTGAAGAGGGGAAGACCTCGGAGACGACGCTCGACTTCGTCGAGGGGATGCAGTTCGACAAGGGGTACATCTCGCCGTACTTCGCGGCCAACAACCCCGAGCTGAAGTGGGAGGCCGAGAACGCCCTCATCCTGCTCTACGAGAAGAAGCTGTCCAACGTCCGCGAGTTCCTGCCGCTGTTGGAGAAGGTGGCCCAGGCCCGCCGGCCGCTCCTGATCGTCGCCGAGGACGTGGAGAGCGAGGCCCTGGCGATGCTGGTGGTCAACAAGCTCCGCGGGCTGGTCGACGTGTGCGCCGTCAAGGCCCCCGGGTTCGGCGACCGGCGGAAGGCCATGATGGGCGACATCGCCGTCCTGACCGGCGGCACCTTCGTCAGCGAGGACCTCGGGACCAAGCTGGAGAACGTCACCCTGGAGATGCTGGGGACCGCCGACCGGGTGGGCGTGGAGAAGGAGAACACCACGATCATCAACGAGAAGCAGGACAAGAAGCGGAAGGAGGCGATCCAGGCCCGGGTCCAGACCATCCGCACCCAGATGGGCCAGACCGAGAGCGAGTACGACAAGGAGAAGTTCAGCGAGCGGCTGGCCAAGCTGGTCGGCGGGGTCGCCATCGTCAAGGTCGGGGCGGCCACCGAGGCCGAGATGAAGCAGACCAAGGGGCGGGTCGAGGACGCCCTGCACGC
>JAIEQN010000998.1 GCA_019747685.1 Gemmataceae bacterium | reverse complement strand
AGGTCGCCCTGCGGCGGAGCGAGGCCCTGTTCCGGGCCGTCTTCGAGGGGGCGTCGGCCGGGTTCAGCCTGACCGACGCCACCGGCCGGTTCGTCGCCTGCAACCCGGCCTTCGCCGACCTCGTCGGCCGCCCGGCCGAGCAGGTCCTCGGCCGCTCCCCGGCCGCCTTCACCCACCCCGACGACTGGGCCGCCCAGACCCCGCTGATGGCCGAGGTGAGGGCCGGCCGGCGGGACCGGTTCGACGCCCTCAAGCGGTACGGCCGCCCGGACGGGGCGGTCGTCTGGGCCGAGCTGTCGTTCGCCGCCATCCGGGCGGCCGACGGCCGGTACGAGTACGGCCTCGGGGTGTCGGTCGACGTGACCGAGCGGCGGAAGCTGGAGGAGCAGCTCCGCCAGGCCCAGAAGATGGAGGCGATCGGCCAGATGGCCGGCGGCCTGGCCCACGACTTCAACAACCTGCTCACCGCCGTCCTCGGCAACCTGTCGCTGGTCAAGCTCCCGCCGGGCGACCCGAACCGGCCGCTGTTGGCCGCCGCCGAGCAGGCCGGCGTCCGGGCCGCCGACCTGACCCGCAAGCTCCTCGGGTACGCCCGCCGGAACCAGCTCCTGCCCGGCCCGGTCGCCCCGCGGGAGGCGTTCGCCGAGGTCGTCGGGCTGCTCCGCCGGACCCTCGACCCGCGGATCGCCATCCGGGTCGAGGTGGCGGCCGACTGCGGCCCGGTCCTGGCCGACCCCGGCCTGCTGAACCAGGCCCTGATGAACCTCTGCCTGAACGCCCGGGACGCCATGCCGGACGGCGGCACCCTGACCCTCTCGGCCGGGCGGGCTGACCCCACCCCCGCCGGGCCGGACGGCGAGGCGGTCCCCGACGCCCCGGGCGGGCCGTTCGTCCGGTTGTCGGTGGCGGACACCGGCTGCGGCATGACGGATGCAGTGAAGTCCTGCATCTTCGACCCGTTCTTCACCACGAAGGGCGTGGGCAAGGGGACCGGGTTAGGCCTGCCGATGGTCCACGGGATCGTGAAGCAACACCGGGGCTGGGTCGGCTGCACCTCGGCCCCCGGGCGGGGGACGCGGATCGACCTGTACCTGCCGGCGGCCGACGAGCCGGAGGTCCCGGCCCCCGGGCCGGCGGCCGCACACCCCCCCTTGCCGGCCCCCGGGGACACCCCGCCGGACGGCACCCCGACCCTGGCCGCGGCCGCGAAGGCCGGGCTCATCCCCGACCCGACGGTCCTGCTGGTCGACGACGAGCCGATGATCCGCGACCTCGGCCGGGCCATCCTGGAGCGGGCCGGGTACCGGGTGCTGACGGCCGAGGACGGGCTCGACGGGGTCGAGGTGTTCGCCCGCGAGCGGGGCCGGATCGGGCTGGTGGTGCTGGATGTCATGATGCCGCGGATGTCCGGGCGGGACGCCTTCCGGGAGCTGGTCCGGCTCGACCCGGGGGTGCGGGTGTTGTTCTCGACGGGCTACTCGGCTCAGGAACTGAGCGAGCTGGACGGGGCGGTCGGGCTGCTCAACAAACCGTACCGACCGGCCGAGCTGCTGGCGGCGGTCCGGGACGCCTTAACCGATTCGCCGACAGGGGTTGGGGGCTGACGGCCGGTCCGGAACCCCCATGACCCCCCCTCCCCCCCTCTTTTTTCAACGTGACGAATTCGCTGGAAACTCCAGCATTTCGTCACGACCCCCCTGTCACGCTCGTCGGTCCGGGCGGTCGCAACTACCAGCCCCGTCGTCGGTTCGGAGCCGACCGTCGCAGTACCGGACCCGCTCACGCTCGCCGATCCCCCGGTCCGACGGTTAGCCGGCGTGCGGCCCGACCGTTCCCGCGGCCGGCCGGAATCGGCTCCGTCGTGTCGGTCGGCGGGTCGGCGGTAAGTGTCCACGGACCGTCTCCGTCACCCGCACCGGTCGGTACGGCAAGATATAGTATACTTTTGTTCCGTAATATTGAAAGGTCGGTTGCGGACGGTCCCCGCCTCACGACCCGTGCCGGCGGCAGACGCCGTACCAGACGGCCAGGGCGACGTGAATCCCGACGCCCGGCCACAGCAGGACGCCGGCCGTGCCCAGCCCCAGCGCGACGAACGCCAGCCCCGCGGCGGCCGCGACATCGTAGGCGAACAACCCGGCCGCCAGCGCCCGCCCGGCGGGCCCCGGCCGGGCCCGCCCCAGCCAGCTCGCCACCCCGAGGGCGAGCAACGCCGCCCCGACGGCCCGGCCGGCGGGCGGCGGGACCGGCACCGCCGGGTCGGGCCCGAACAGCAGCCCCAGTACCGACGCCGGGGCGGCCAGGAGGGACAGGCCGGTGGCCGCCTCGAACACGGCGGTCGCGGCCAGGAACGAGGTCTGTCGCGTTCGTCGAATCATCCGTCCGGCGGCGAATCGCACGGCCGCGCTAGGTCCAGTTCAGGAACGTCGGGGTGGTCGGCGACTCGGACATCACGGCGACCGCCCGCAGGCCGTCGGTGTAGTACGGGTCGCCGGTCAGGTTGTGCCGCGAAGCCGTCCGCGTTGCCGCCCCGACGCCGGCCACGTAGCCGACACGCGCCAGCCGGCCGCCCTCCAGGAGGTAGTTCAGCACGTAGTCGCGCGAGTCATCGACATCGGGGTCGATCTTGTGCGTGGTCAGGTTCCAGGTTTTGAGCGTGAACCGGACGCCGATGTCGCGGCTGACCTGGCCGACCCAGACCGGCTGGCCCTCGAACCGGAGGGGCGTCAGCCACAACCGCAGGTGCAGCCGTTCGTTGATCGTCTCCCGGGCCTTCTGTAACGCGAAGTCCTGACTCCGCCCCCGGAAGTACAGCGAACTGACCGGGGAATACCGGTAGCGCCGGCCGAGTGTGAACGCCACCAGCGTCCGCCAAGACGACCGCAGGCTGATCGTCTCCGTCTCGTCCCACCGGGCGCCGAAGCCGCCGAGGACGGCGTCGAAGTCCCCGACGACCACCAGGTTGAGGGGGTCGCCCTCGCGGGTGCCGCGGCGGTTCGTCGTACTCCGCGGCATCGCCGCCAGCCGCTCGCGCAGTTCGGCCTCGTCACACCCCACCGCCTCCGCCGCCGCCACGGCCGCGTCGAGTTCCTTGCCGTGGTGGTCGGCGCGCAGGCCGGGGACCGGGAGCGAAAACGCGTACTCCTTCAGGCCGGCCCGGCCGAGCAGCTTCACCGCGACCCGCTTGGTACCCTCGTCGAGCTCGGTGAAGACGAACCCCTCCGCCGCCCCGCCCGGGTGGATCCAGCCCCAGCCGATCCCGTATTCCTGGAAGAAGGCGTCCATCCGCCGGTTGGCCCGACTGGCGCCGACGAGCTTGAAGGGCAGCAGGACCAACAGGTGAACGAAGAGCAGGGCGAGCAGCCCGAACGCCACGACCCGCCGGCCGATGCGGTAGTGGCTGATGAACGCCGCTTCCAGCGGCGGGTAGTAGTTCGGGTCGATGCCGGCGACGCGGAGGCGGTAGGGCTGGCGGCCGCGGTTGGTGATCCGGACCCAGACGGGCTGGATGCCGCGCCGCGCCAGGGGCACGCCGAAGAACCGGTCGCTCTCCCGGTCGTCCAGAACCGCCACCGCGACCACGAGTTCGTCGTCGTGTTGGACGGCGGCCCGGTCCCGGAACGGCCGCTCCTCGGGCCGCGGCGTGTACGGCACGCCGAGCCAGAGCGACCTCCAACCGCCTTTGGAAAGCATGTCGCGCTCGGGTGGAACAACGAGTGCGGGTCGGGAAGCGCGGGCCGCCCGATCGGGCCGCCCGGCCGGGGTTTTCCCACGGCCGCCGGCCGGCGACCGCCCCGCCCCCGCGGCGGGACGGCCCGGGTTACGGCTCCCAGGGGAAGATCCGCTTCCAGTCGCTCTTCATGCTGATGACGGTCCACCCCCGCTCCTTCGCCTCCTCGTCCAGGGCCACCGAGAAGGTGCCGACCTGGGTGTCCGGCAGGCCCCGGGCCGGGCCGTAGGCGTACTCCCGCTCGGCGGCGTCGTGCAGCACCAGCATCCCGAGCCGGGCCCCGGGGTTCTTGACCGTCGTGTACTCCAGCATCTCCCGGTCCCCGGTCGAGTTCCCGAAGGCCGCGTGCGGCCGGCGGCCGATCATCAGGTGGATGCCCTCCGGCTTGCCGGCGAAGTTGTCGTTGAGCAGGAGCCTGGGCTCCTTGGTCAGGGTCGGCCGGCCGTCCTTGTCGAACCCGTACTTCGTCCCGCCGGCCGTGCCGACCACCTGCTCGGGCGGGATGCCGTACACCCGCTCGGCGTAGACGCGGACGAAGTCCTGGCCGCCGCCGGTGACGATGTACGTCTTGTAGCCGTTGGCCCGGAAGTACTTCAGCACCTCCAGCATCGGCTGGTAGACCAGCTCGGTGTACGGCCGCCTGTACCGCGGGTGCCTGGCGGTCGCCAACCACTCCCGCACCTCGGCCTGGAACTGCTCCACCGACATGCCGGTCATCGTGGCCACCAGGATTTCTTCCAGGTCCTTCATCGGGAGCTTGGCGACCGCCGCGAGGTCGCCGTTCAGGGCCGTCTTGAACGGCTCCCGGTCCTTTAGTTCGGGCTTCTCCTTCACCACCGCCGGGACCCGGTCCAGGCAGAACACCACCTGGGTGTACATCGGGTGGGAGACCCAGAGGGTGCCGTCCTGGTCGAAGGTGGCGACCCGCTTCTCGGGGGGCACGAACCTCGGGCCGCCGGTGTCGGTCGTGACCTTAACGAACTCGAGGAGCGCCTTCTTCGCCGCCCCGTCGTTCCAGGACGGCAGGGGGTCCGCGGCCCGATCCTGGGCGGCGGCCGAGGGTGCGGGGGTTGGGCGAGCCGCTACGGCGAGGCCGATGAGCAGGCCCAGCCCGCACGCGGCGAGGCCGGGCCGTCGGACGCGACGCATGACTTGCTCCTTGAATGGGGGTGGATGGCCGGCCCGGCGGCCGGGCTACGCCTCCCCGAGCCACGCCCAGGCCTGGTCGAGGTCGGCCGCGTCGAAGTACCGGACCTTGGCCATCGTGAACGGCTTGCACACCGCGGCCATCCACTTCTCCCAGGTCTTGTCCCCGACCAGGGCGATCTTCTCGAACTTCGTGCAGTGCGTCGTCGAGAACTTGATGTCGTCCCACAGGGCCTTCGCGTCCCAGCCGTGGAAGTCGTGGAACTGGGCCAGGAGCCGGGCCTTGCCGGTCCCGGCGGCGTCGACGGCGGGCACGAACGCCTGGTAGTCCTCGTCGTGCAACGTCCCGGACAGCTTGAAGCCCAGGACCTTGTCCGACGGGCTCGGCAGTGGCTCGATCACGTCGTTCCTCCGGGCGAGGAATCGGGAGGACGGCCGCGGGGCCTGCCCGCGGCCGTCGGGCATTGGATCGGGGCCCGGGTGGGCCCGGGCCCCCGACCGGCGGGCGCCCCACCCGGGCCGCCCGCCCGGGGCGTCGCGTTACTTCCCGGCCCGACTCCGGAGTACCGCCTCGATCTGCTGCTTCACCCCCTCCATGTTGAAGCTCGCCCCCTTCTGCATCGGCGGGAAGTCGATGAACGTCTGGGCCGTCTTGGCCACCTCCTGCTGGACGAACACGAACCGCCAGAACTCGTAGGCGAACCAGTTGTAGTACCCGAGCGACCCGCCGTCCTTGCCGTTGAACATCCCGGTCCGCTCGAACGGGTCGAGCCGGAGGTTGGTCAGGATCGGCCAGTCGACCTTCAGGGTGGCCCCGAGCCAGCCGTTCGGCTGGTCGGTGAACCGGTACTTGTAGTCGCCGATCCGCACGGCGCTGAGCGTCCCCTCGGTGAAGTAGAAGATTTCCTTCCGCTTCGACGGCCCCTTGCCGGTCAGCAGGTCCATCTGGTTGTACCCGTCGAGGTGGACCTTGTAGTTCCCGTCCCCGAGTTGCTTGCCCTTCTTCAACTCCGCGGCGATGTCCGGGTTGCCGGCGGCGGCGACGAACGTCGGGAACCAGTCGAGGCCGGAGAAGACGGCGTTCTCGACCTTCCCGGCCGGCACCTTGCCCGGCCAGCGGACGAGGCACGGCACCCGGAACCCGCCCTCCAGGGCCGTCCCCTTGCCGCCGGCGAACGGCGTCTGGCCGCCGTCCGGCCAGGTGAAGTTCTCGGCCCCGTTGTCGGTCGAGAAGGCGAGGATGGTGTCGTCCTCCAGCCCGTTGTCCTTCAGGTACTTCATGACCGACCCGACGACGTCGTCCAGTTGGGCCATCCCGGCTTCCTGGATGCTCCACCCGTTCTCGGCGTTGCGGAGCGACTGGTACTTGTCCGACAGGTGGGTGACGATGTGCATCCGGGTCGGGTTGAGCCAGACGAAGAACGGCTTGCTGTCCTTCCGGGCCTTGTCCATGAACTTCAGCGAGAAGTCGAGGATTTCGTCGTCGATCGTCTCCATCCGCTTCGGGTACAGGGTGCCGGCGTCCTCGATCCGCTGCTTGCCGACCTTGCCCCACCGCGGCTGCACGGTCGGGTCGTCGGTGTCGGTGGCCCAACTGTGGACCATGTTCCGCGGGCCGACCGTGTCCTTGAGCGCCTGCGGGTAGTTGCGGTGGGCCGGGTCCTCCATCGCGTCCAGGTGGTACAGGTAGCCGAAGAACTCGTCGAACCCGTGGACGGTCGGCAGGAACTGGTTCAGGTCGCCGAGGTGGTTCTTGCCGAACTGGCCGGTGGCGTAGCCCATCGCCTTCAGGGCGGTGGCGATGGTCGGGGCCTCGGCCGGCAGGCCGATCGGCGACCCGGCCTGGCCGACGGTCGTCATCCCGGTGCGGATCGGGAGCTGGCCGGTGATGAAGTTGGCCCGGCCGGCGGTGCAACTGGCCTCGGCGTAGTAGTCGGTGAACCGCATCCCCTGGGACGCCAGCTTGTCCAGGTTCGGGGTCTTGCCGGACATGATCCCCTGGTGGTAGGCGCCGACGTTGAACCAGCCGATGTCGTCGCCCATGATGAACACGATGTTCGGCTTCTTCCCGTCCTTCTGAAGCGTCGCGGACACCTTGGCGTTGTGTTCGTTCACCGCGGCTAGCAGTGCGGCCTTGCCCGCGTCGGCGCAGCAGTCGTCGCCGGCCGGACGCGCGGCGGGTGTGACGGCCGCGGCCCCGGCCGGCGGGGCGGCGTCGGCCCGGGCGAACGGGTTGAGCCGGTAGCTCGCGGCGGCGTACCCGAGGGTCGCGCCGGCCGCGAGCACGGCCGCGGCCTGGAGCCTGGAACGTTTCGACATGACAGTCCTCACGGTGCGGCCGACCGGAGATAGGAAGGCCCGCGCGGCAGCGGCCGCCGTGCAGGCCCGGCGACGGTACGGTCGGCCGGTTCCGATCTTCCACGACCCGGGCGTCCGTATAAAGTCGGAAAACTGCAATTCGCGCATTTTTCTTCCGGGCCGCGGGCAGCCGAATGCACTCGGGAACCGGGGGCGCGCTGGCACGGGGCACCGGTGCAACCCCGTTCCCGGGCTTCCGCTCCCTGCGGACGCATGACTTCGACGAGCTGGCCGCCGCCCTCGACCGCTGGGACGCCCGGTTCGAGCAGCTCGGCCCGGGGCCGTTCGCCGGGGAGTTCCAGGCCGTGCAACTCGGCGGGCTGGTGGTCCAGCGGATCGCCGCCAACCGGGCGATCCAGGCCCGCGGCGGGCTGCCCCGCGGCGGCCGCGCGTTCACCCCGGTGCAGGCCGGGAACGCGGCGGCGGTGTGGCGGGGCCGGCGGCTGGCCCCCGGCCGGCTGAACGTCCTGGCCGCCGGGCAGGAGATGGACCACCTGACCCCGGCCGCCGGGTCCGAGGTCCTGTCCGTCTTGGTCCTCGACGCCGGCCGCTTGGCCGCGGCCTGTCAGACCCTGGGCGGGTTCGACGTGGAGGACGTACTCGGCGACCCCGTCGCCCTCCGGGTCGACCCGGCGGCCGGCGGGAAGCTGGCGGTCGCCCTCCGCGGGGTCCTCCGGGCGGCCGCGACGGGCGGCGGTTGGCCGCGGGTCGCGGACGACTGCCTGCTCCAACTCGTCCGGGTTCTGGGCACCGCGGCCGGGGCCGCCGACCCGGGGACCGCGGCCGGCCGGGCGGCGGTCGTGCGGCGGGCGGAGGAGTACGTCCGGGCGCGGGACGCGATGCCGGTCCCGGTCCTCGACGTGTGCCGGGAACTCGGGGTCAGCGAGCGGACGCTGCACTACGCCTTCCGGGAGGTCGTCGGGATGGGCCCGGCGGCGTACTTCCGGGCGAAGCGGCTGAACGCGGCCCGGCGCGACCTGCGGGCCGGCGGCCCGCGGGCGGTAAGCGTCGGGTCGGTGGCCGCGCGGTGGGGGTTCGTCCACCTTGGGGAGTTCGCCGCCCAGTACCGGCGGCTGTTCGGCGAGCGGCCGTCGGCCGCGCTCGGTTCGGTCGCGGGCCGCCGGCGGTTGACGATGTTAACGGGGGCGTCCTGACCGATCGTTCGGCCGTTACCCCTTTCACAGGTGGTTCTTGGGGCCAGCCGAATATCTCACGTTTTCCTCACGTTTCCCGAATCGGTACGGCCCGTACAGCCTCCAACTTCCCGACCGCCGCGGACTCGCCGACCAGCGGGCGACTCACAAAGCCCGATCCACCACCCGACGGAGTCTGTCGCATGCGCCTCTCCCGGTCGCCCAGGTCCGTCCGCCTCGGCGTCGAGCTGTTCGAAGACCGGCTGACCCCGTCCTGGGCGGCCGTCCCGCCGGCCGCCGTCCCCGTCCCGACCGCCTACACCACCGTCGCCCCCGACGCCGCCTACCAGGCCACCGGCACCGCCTCCATCTCGGCCGGCGAGGTGGACTGGTACAAGGTCACCGTCCAGGCCGGCCAGACGACCGCCCTGGCCACCACCCCGGGCAGCAGCCTGAACACCGTCGTCGGGCTGTACAGCTCGGCCGGCGCCCGGCTGACCTCCAACAACGACCGCTCGGCCACCGACACCGACAGCCGGGTCTACCGGACCCTGACCGCCGGGACCTATTACCTCGGGGTGACCAACCTGACCGGGACGGCCGGCTCCGGCAGCTACACCTGGTCGTTCACCACCCCGCCGCCGGAGGACGCCTACGAGGAGAACGACACCCAAGCGGCGGCCGCCGACCTCGGGACGCTCAGTGTCGCCCGGGCCGTGTCCGGGTTGGCCCTGGCCGACGCGAACGACTGGTTCAAGTTCACCACCACCGCGGCCGGGACCGGGAGCGTGTCGCTGGCGTTTTCGAACGCCCTGGGGAACCTGAGCCTGCGGCTGTACGACTCGGGCGGGCGGGTGCTGGCCACCTCGGCCGGGTCGGGGGACACCGAGACGGTGTCGCTGGCCGGGCGGCCGGCCGGGACGTACTGGGTGCGGGTGTACGGGGTCAGTAGCGCCTTCAACCCGAACTACACCCTGACCGTCACCCCGCCGGTGGTGGTCGCCCCCGGGGCGTTCAGCATCACCCTGCGGACGACCGGGATGACGCCCACCCAGGAGGTGATCTTCCAGCAGGCGGCCGACCGGTGGGCCCAGGTGATCACCGCCGACCTGCCGGACACGACCTACGGCGGGGTGTTCGTCGACGACCTGTTGATCGACGCCTCGGCGGTGGCCATCGACGGGGCCTACGGCGTCCTCGGGTCGGCCGGGCCGGACGCCCTGCGGGCCGGGTCGCGGCTGCCGTACCACGGGGAGATGGAGTTCGACACCGCCGACCTGGCCCGGCTGGAGTCCGACGGCGGGCTGTTCTCCACCGTCCTGCACGAGATGGGCCACGTCCTCGGGATCGGGACGCTGTGGGGGACGCTGGGGCTGTTGACCGGGGCCGGCGGGAGCGACCCGCGGTTCATCGGCCCGCGGGCGACGGCCGAGTACAACGCCCTGTTCGGCCGGGCCGAGGCGGGGGTGCCGGTGGAGAACACCGGCGGCCCCGGGACCCGGGACGGGCACTGGCGGGAGTCGGTGTTCGACGAGGAGGTGATGACCGGGACCCTGGACACCGGGGTGAACCCGCTCAGCCGGATCACGGTCGCGTCGCTGGCCGACATGGGGTACACGGTCGACCTGGCGGCGGCCGACCCGTTCGCCCCGTGAGCGGGGGTGTGACTCCCGGGCATGACGGGTCGCGGGC
>JAIEQN010001071.1 GCA_019747685.1 Gemmataceae bacterium | reverse complement strand
CGGGGCGGCCGCGGCCTGGCTGACCGTCACCGGCAGCTTCAGGACGACGGCCTCGGCGTCGGTCGCCGACCGCCCCTTCGGGCCGAGGCCGAGGACGGCCTTCGAGCCGTCGGGGGTCAGGGCCAGGGCCTGGACCGGGCCGAGGTCCCGCTCGCCGCCGGCGACCCGCTTGCCGTCGGCCACCGACCAGACGGCGACGTACCCCTTGTACCGCGGGGCCGGGCCGGCCGTGATGAGGTACTTCTCGTCCGGGGTGAACCGGACGCCCTGGACCCAGCCGGGGTGCGACGGGGCCGGCTCGCCCGGCATCACCGGCTTCAGGTCGGGGTTCGGGAAGTCGCGGACGACGGCCCCGGTGGCCACGTCCCAGAGCTTGACGGTCCGGTCGCTGCCGCCGGTGGCCAGGTACTGGCCGTCTTTCGTGAACGCCGCGGTGAACACCTGGTCCCGGTGGCCGGGCGGCCCCTTCGGGCCGTCGTCCTTCTTGGCCTCCTCCTTCTTGGCCTCCTCTTTTTTGGGTTCCTCCTTCTTGTCGTCCTTCTTGGCGTCGTCCTTGTCCTTCTTCTTCATCTCGCCCGTCTTGGCCTCCGGCTTCCGGTCGGGGACGCCCTTGAACTCCTTGACCAGGTTCCCGGACGCCACGTCCCACAGCTTCAGGCTCCGGTCGAAGCTGCCGGACAGGACCTGCTTGCTCCCGGGGGCCCAGGCGACACAGTAGATCGGGTCGGCGGCGGCCTGCGGCTGGGTCCGGACGTGGGCGGCGATCTCCTTGACCGCGGCCCCCTTGGCGAGGTCCCAGATGCGGACCTTGCCGTCGTGGCAGCCGGTGGCCAGCAGGGTGCCGGTCTCGTCGAACGCGACGGCGTCGACCAGGTTCGGGTGCTGGAACGACTTGGCCGGGCCGGCCGGCTCGCCCGACGCCGGCCACACCCGGGCGAAGTTGTCGGCCCCGCCGGACGCCAGGAAGTCGCCCTTCGGGGCGAAGGCGACGGACAGGACCTGCCCGGTGTGGCCCTTGTCGCCGCCGAAGGTGCGGACTTCCTTCCCGGTGGCCGCGTCCCACAGCTTGACCGTCTTGTCGAAGCTGCCGGTGGCGATCAGGCTCCCGTCCGGCGAGACGGCGACCGCGTCGACGGCGTCCCCGTGGCCCTTGAGGACGGCGGCGACCTCCGCCTCGGGGGCCTGGGCGACGGCGGCGGCGGCGACGAACAGGGCTGCGATGGACAGGGGCCGGGCGGCGGGGTACATGGCAGGCTTCTCGGCGCGGGACGGGGCGGCGGGGCGGGCGGCGGACCGGGGTTTGCACACGGCGGGTGGGGCTTAGTGTCGCACCCCCGGCCGGGGCCGTCAACGACCCGACGGCCGGCGAGGTCGTATCACAGGGGTGTCCGCCCCACAGGCCGGGAGGCCTGTGCCACTAGAAGGAATGTTCGGCATGGGGTTGCGCGACCCGCTCAGCTCGGCCTCCCACCTGCTCACGGCCGCGTGGGCCGCGTACGCCACCCTGATCCTGCTGCGGCTGACCCCGGCCGGGGCCGGGCGGCGGGCGGCGGTCGCCGTGTTCGGCCTGTCGATGGTGCTGCTGTACCTGGCCAGCGGGACGTTCCACGGGGTTCCGTACACCCGGGACGCCAACCCGGACGAGTTCCGGCTGTTCCAGAAGCTCGACCAGTCGGCCATCTTCGTGCTGATCGCCGGGACCAACACCCCGATCATCGTCACCCTGCTGGCGGGGGCCCGGCGGCGGTGGTTCCTCCGGCTGATGTGGGCGGTCGCGGCGACCGGGGTCGGCTGCCTGTGGCTCTTGCCGAAGGCCCCGCACTGGGTCACGGTCGGCAACTACGTGTTGATGGGCTGGCTCGGGATCGTCCCGGGGTGGCACTACGTCCGGGTCCTCGGCGGCGTCCGGCCGATGCTCTGGGCGGCGGCCGGGTCCGTCCTCTACACGGCCGGGGCGGTCTGCGAGGTGGTCGAGTGGCCGGTCCTGCTCGACTACCCGGTGCGGGTCGGCTACCACGAGGTGCTGCACCTGTTCGACGTGGCCGGGACGGTGGCGTTCTTCCTGTTCATCGCCCGGTACGTCGTCCCGTTCGAGCCGGGGGCGGAGCCCAAGTCGGCCGTCTTCCCGGAGCGGGCGGCATTAACCCGTCCCGCCGTTCCGGTCAGGTGTTCGACCGCCAGGCGGCTGCGTGGAAACGTGCCGTAATGCTCCCGCTTCTGCACGCGGTCGCCCATGTGGGCCTCCTGGCGGGGGTACTGCTTCATTTCGTGGGCTTGGCTTCCAACCGGCCCCTCCTCGCCGTCTTCGGCTTCGCGGTCGCGCTGATCGGTGTCGTTGCCCTCATCGCCAGGGACTGCTTACTCGCGTCGGTTCCGGTCGGGTCCGAGGCGGACGTGAGCCGGCGGTGGCCGCGGTTCTGGCCGCACCCGGCCGAACGATTCTACGGCCCCTACATCTCCGTCCGATGGGGGGTCGGGTTGTGGCTCGTCGTCTGCGTGGGTGCTTATGTGTACGCTCGGGCCGGCGGGTCACTGGGCTGCGTCGCCTGTTGCATGCTAATCCCACAGGCGTTCATCATTTTTGTGCTCATCCCGTGGCTCGCCGGGCGTGCTGCGCGGGCGTCCGACCGGCCGGCGGTTCCCGGCCCCGAGGACGGACCGTAGGCGGGGCGCGAGTCCCCGGTCGTCGTACAATGCCGGTCACCCCGTCCCCTCTCCGGCACAAGCCCCGTAGGTCCGCATGGCCCGCCTCGTCGTGCCGCTCGTTCTCGTGTTTGCGGCGGTTGGCCTCGCCCGGCCCCCGGCCGACGCCCCCAAGCCGGACGTGGTCATCTCGGAGGAAGCCCGGGCGATCCACCGGGACGCCCTCGTGATCGACGGCCACAACGACCTGCCCTACGCCCTCCGGGAGAAGGACGGCCCGTCGTTCCGGAACGTCGATCTCTCGAAGCCGCAGCCGAAGTTCCACACCGACATCCCCCGGCTGCGGGCCGGGAACGTCGGGGCCCAGTTCTGGTCGGCCTACGTCCCGGCCGGGACCGCCAAGAAGGGCGTAGCGGTCACGATGACGCTGGAGCAGATCGACCTGATCCACCAGTTCGCGGACCGGTATCCCGACACTTTCCAGTGGGCCGACGGCACCGCGGACATCCTCCGTGCCCGGAAGGCGGGCAAGATCGCCTGCCTGATCGGCGTCGAGGGCGGCCACTCGATCGACAACTCGCTCGGCGTGCTTCGGAATTACTACCGGCTCGGGGTCCGGTACATGACCCTGACCCACTCCGAATCGCTCGACTGGGCCGATAGCTGCTCGGACGCCCCGAAGGCCCACGGGCTGAGTCCGTTCGGCGAGGACGTGGTCCGGGAGATGAACCGGCTGGGGATGCTGGTGGACCTGTCGCACGTCTCGCCGGAGACGATGCGGGCGGCCCTGAAGGTGGCGACCGCCCCGGTGATCTTCTCGCACTCGTCGGCCCGGGGCGTGGCCGACCACCCGCGGAACGTGCCCGACGACGTGCTCAAGCTGGTGAAGGCCAACGGCGGGGTGGTGATGGTGAACTTCTATTCGGGCTTCCTGGTCCCGGAGGGGGCCCGGGCGACCCGGAAGATGTTCGAGGTCGGGCGGGAGCTGCGGGCCAAGTTCGGCGAGGACACGGCCAAGTACCGCGAGGCGATGCGGGCGTACATGAAGGAAAACGACTACCCGCCGGGGGATGTCGGCACGATCTGCGACCACATCGACCACATCGTCAAGGTGGCCGGGGTCGACCACGTCGGGATCGGGTCGGACTTCGACGGGGTGCCGAAGCTCCCGGCCGGGATGAAGGACGTGTCGTGCTACCCGGCCATCACGCAAGAACTGCTGAACCGGAAGTACAGCCGGGCGGACATCCACAAGGTGCTGGGCGGGAACCTCCTGCGGGCGTTCGCCGCGGCGGAGAAGGCGGCCGGCAAGCGAGACGAGCGGGGCGGGGGACCGTGAATCGGACCCGGGGTTTCACCCCGGGCTACGCTGTCGCAGCCCTTCAGGCTGCCGAACCCCGGTCTCCCGACCCCGAAGGGGTCGCACACCATAGCCCGGGGTGAAACCCCGGGTCGGCAATGCCCCGGGCCCGGGACCGCCATGCCCCGCCGGATCACCCTCGAAGTCGCCGTCACCACCCCGGACGAGGCGGTCGCGGCCGTCGCCGCCGGGGCCGACCGGCTGGAACTCTGCGCGGCCCTGGAGGTCGGCGGGGTGACGCCGTCGGTCGGGCTCGACTTCCAGGTCCGGCAAGCCGTCGGCTGCCCGGTCGTGATCCTGATTCGACCCCGGCCGGGGGGCTTTGTGTACTCGGCCGGCGAGATCGAGGCGATGCGGGAGGAGGTGTTGATCTGGCAGGACCGCGAGCGGGAGCCCGTCAAGTTCGTGCTAGGGGTCCTGGGGTGGGGCGACGGGCGCCCCGTACTCGACCGGGACAGGTGCCGGGAACTCGCCCAGACCGCGGAATGGCGGGTCGCCTTCCACCGGGCGTTCGACTTCCTCCCGGACCTCCCTGCTGCCCTCGAAGACCTCATCGACCTCGGCTTCAAGCGGGTGCTGACCAGCGGCGGGAAGCCCACCGCCCTCGAAGGGGCCGATGTCATCGCCAAGCTCATCGAGCGAGCCCGCGGTCGCATCGAAATCCTGCCCGGCGGGGGCATTACTCCCGAGAACGTGGAGGAACTCGTCCGCCGGACCGGCTGCGACCAGGTCCACGGGTCGTTCCGCAGCCCGGTGACCGACCCGACCCTGGCGGCGAATCCTGCCCTCGCGGCCGGCATGGGCGGCGGGACGGCCCTCGACCCGGCGAGGGTCGCGGCGACGCGGGCGGTTCTCGACCGGCTGGCGGGCAGCTAGAATACCACCGACCGGCCCCACGGGACCCGTCGATGACCACCCCCCGCACCGGCCCGACCCCGCCGAGCCGGCCCGGGGCGGACCCGCCGATCACCCCCGCCGACTTCCTCACCGCCGTCGTCAAGAGCCGCCTGCTCACCCGGTCCCGGCTCGACGCCGCGCTGGCCGGGCTGCCCGCCGGCCGGTCGGCCCGGGCCGTGGCCGAACACCTGATCGCCGCCGGGGAACTGACCGAGTACCAGGCCGACAAGCTCCTGGCCGGGCGGTGGCAGGGGCTGGTGGTCGGGCCGTACCGGGTGCTGGCCCCGCTCGGCCGGGGCGGGATGGCCGCCGTTTATTTGGCCAGGAGTCAGGAGTCAGGAGTCAGGAGTCAGGAGGCGGCCGGGGAACCGGTCGCCCTGAAGGTGCTGCCGCCGCAGCAGGCCAAGGAGGAGCGGGCGCTGGCCCGGTTCCGGCGGGAGATGGACCTCGGCCGGGACCTCGCCCACCCGCACGTCGCCCGCGCCCTCGGCGCCGGCGAGGCCGACGGCGTGCATTACATCGCCATGGAGTACGTCCCCGGGCGGACGCTCAAGCAGGTGGTGGCCCAGGCCGGGCCGCTGCCGGTCCCGGCGGCCGCCCGGGTGTTCGCCGACGCCGCGGCGGGCCTGTCCCACCTCCACGCCCGGGGCCTGATCCACCGCGACCTGAAGCCGTCGAACCTGATGGTCCGGCCGGACGGCCGGGCGATGCTGCTCGACCTCGGGCTGGCCCTGCGGGTGGACGAGGACCTGCCGGACGACCCGGCCGTCGTCGGCGGCCGGGGGTACATCCTCGGGACGATGGACTACATCGCCCCCGAGCAGGCGGTCGACGCCACGGACGTCGGGCCGCGGGCCGACCTGTACGCCCTCGGCTGCTCGCTCTACTTCGCCCTGACCGGGCTGCCGCCGTTCCCCGGCGGGGACTCGAAACAGAAGCTGCGGTGGCACCGGACCGAGGACCCGCCGCCGGTCGACCACCTGAACCCGTCGGTCCCGGCGGCATTCGCCCGGCTGGTGGACCGGCTAATGGCCAAGCGGCCGGCCGACCGGCCGAACTCGGCCGGGGTGGTCCGCGAGTTGCTCTTGCCGTGGGCCGCGGAGCCGGCCGCCGAGCCCGAGCCGCCCCCGGCCGATGAGTCGCCGCCCGACGACGCGGAACCGGTCGCGGTGGCGGACGATGGCCCGCCGGTGGTGCTGCCGTTCGGCCCGCTGGGGGCGGCCGCGGCCGGGCTGCTCGGGGTGCTGGTCGCGTTCCTGCTCGGCGTGCTGGCCGGGCTGCTGGGACGGCTGTGAATCGGTCCTCTGTCCTCTGTCTTCTGTCCTCTACCCTGTTACGATGGGGTGGCTCGCCCCGCCGGCCCGGGTGGGTTCGCCGATGCGGAAGCACACCTACTTCAAGCGGTATCGGATGGAGGTGGACCTCCGGCGGCCCCCGTCCGGGGTGTTCGGCCCGGCGGTGTTGCCGGCCGGGTTCGTCTGGGTCGCGTGGCACGATTCGCTGCTCGACGCCCACGCCGAGGTCAAGGCCCTGAGCTTCGCCGACGAGACCGATTCGGTCGTCTTCCCGTCCCTCGGGTCGTTAGACGGCTGCCGGGAACTCATGGTCGCGATCCGCGGCCGGCCGGGGTTCTGCCCGCCGGCGACCTGGCTCGTGGCCGCCCCGGCGGCCGACGGGTCGTGGCCGGCCGGTGGGTGCGTGGCGACGATCCAGGGGCTCGTCGACGAGGCCGGGTTCGGGGCCGTCCAGAACGTCGGTGTCCTGCCGGATTACCGCGGCCGGGGGATCGGCCGGGCGCTGTTGCTCAAGGCCCTGCGGGGGTTCGCGGCGGTCGGCGCCCGGCGGGCGTTCCTCGAAGTGACCGCCCAGAACGCCCCGGCCGTGCGGATGTACCGGGACCTCGGGTTCCGGTGCTACCGCACCATCTATAAGGCGGTCCCGGTCCGGGAGCCGGCCGTGGTCGGGTCGTGAGCGGCCCGGGGTCGTAGAATGTGCGGACGCGGCCGGGACGGCCGCCGCCCCGCCGAGGCCGCCGTGGGTCAACAGGTCTTCCAGCACGCCCTACCGAACGGCCTCGTCCTGCTCGCCGAGCGGATGGACCACGTCCGGTCGGCGGCGATGAACTTCCTCGTCCCGGCCGGGTCGGCGTTCGACCCGCCCGGGCAACTCGGGGTCGGGACCGTCCTGGCCGACCTGATCACCCGCGGGGCCGGCGACCGGGACAGCCGGCAGCTCTCCCTGGCCCTGGACAACCTCGGGCTGGACCGGGACGAGAGCGTCGGGGCACTCAACATGCGGTTCTGGGGATCGACCCTGGCCCGCAACCTGCCGGCCGGGCTGGAGGTCTACGCCGACATCCTCCGCCGCCCGCACCTGCCGGACGACGAACTGGAGCCGGTCCAGGCCCTGGCCCTCCAGGACATCCAGAGCCTCGAAGACGCCCCCCAGCAGAAGGTGATGGTCGAGCTGCGGCGGCGGTACTACCCGCACCCGCTCAACCGCGACCGCCGCGGCCGGGCCGAGGACATCGAGGGCCTGACGGCCGAGGATGTCCGGCGGCAGTACCGCCGGCTGTTCCGGCCGAACGGGGCGATTCTCTCCGTCGCCGGGGCCGTCGACTGGGAGCCGCTCAAGGCCCAGGTGGAACGGCTGTTCGGCGACTGGCCGGCGGGCGAGGAGGTGGCGGTCACGCCCGAGCCGGCGGCCCCGCGGTCCGAGCACCTGCACAAGGACACCCAGCAGACGCAGATCGCCCTGGCCTCCCCGAGTGTGCCGGTCGGCCACCCGGATTACTACGCCGCCCGGGCTGCCGCGAGCGTGCTGTCCGGCGGGATGAGCAGCCGGCTGTTCACCGAGGTCCGGGAGAAGCGGGGGCTGTGCTACTCGGTCCACGCCTTCCATGAGTCGTTCAAGGACCGGGGGACGATGCTGGCCTACGCCGGCACCCGCTCCGAGCGGGCCCAGGAGACCCTGGACGTGACGGTCGGGGAGCTGCGGCGGCTGGCCGACGGGATCACCGACGACGAGATCGACCGGGTGAAGGCCGGGCTGAAGTCGTCGCTCATCATGCAGGAGGAGTCGACCTCGGCCCGGGCCGGGGCGATCGCCACCGACTGGTACTACCTCGGCCGGGTCCGGCCGTTCGAGGAAATCCAGGCGGCCATCGACGGGCTGACCCCGGCCGGGGTGCTGGATCACCTCGGCCGCCACCCGGTTCGGGACATGACCCTGGTGACACTCGGCCCGGACCCGCTGCGGATGCCGGAGTGAGGCCGGCACAGGCAGGAATGCCTGTGCCACCGGTAACAGTGTCTTGGTGGAACAGGCATTCCTGCCTGTGCGGTTACATGGACGAACCCGACCCGCCGCCGACCGAACCCGCGACCTCGTTCAAGTGGGTGATCGTGACCGCGGTGGTGGTCTGGACCCTCGGGGCGGTGATGATCTTCCTCACCAAGCTGTAGCCCATGACCCCCGAACCCGCCGACCCGGTCGAGGCCGACGAGACGGCCGCCCCGTTCGTGGGCCTGTACACCCTCGGGGTGGTGGCCGGGCTGGTCGCCTTCCTGGCCTGGGTGTTCTGGTTCCGCGGGTACGCCTGATACCGCCGAACACAGGCCGGGAGGCCTGTGCCACCAGACAACTTTCTTGGTGGCACAGGCCGGGAGGCCTGTGCCACCAGACAACTTTCTTGGTGGCACAGGCCTCCCGGCCTGTGCAGGATAAGGACCGCCATGCCCTTCCACACGCATACCCTCCCGAACGGCCTGCGGGTGATCGCCGAGACCAGCCCGTCGGCCCGGTCGGCGGCCCTCGGGTTCTTCGTCCGGACCGGCAGCCGGGACGAGACCGGCCCGGAGTCCGGCGTCTCCCACTTCCTCGAACACATGCTGTTCAAGGGGACGCCCCGGCGGACCGCCCTGGACGTGAACCTCGACTTCGACCGGATCGGGGCCAGCTACAACGCCTACACCAGCGAGGAGAACACCGTCTACTACGCCGCGGTGCTGCCCGAGTACCTGCCGAAGGCGGTGGACATCCTGGCCGACATCCTCCGCCCGAGCCTGCGGCAGGAGGACTTCGACACCGAGAAGCAGGTGATCCTGGAAGAGATCGGGATGTACGACGACCAGCCCGGGTGGGCGGCGTCGGACCACGCCCGGCGGATCTACTACGGCCCGCACCCGCTCGGGCACTCGGTCCTCGGGTCGAAGGAGAGCATCACCGCCCTCGCCCGTGACCAGATGCACGCCTACTTCTCGCGGCGGTACTCGCCGACCAACATCGTCGTCTCGGCGGCCGGCAACCTGGACTTCGGCCACCTCGTCGGGCTGGTGTCCGAGGCGTGCGGCGGCTGGGAGCGGGTCGAGGCCGGCCGGCCGGACCGGTCCGAGTGGGCCGGGGTCGGCGGGCTGCACGTCCTGACCCGGGAGAAGGTGCAGCAGGAACACGTCATGCTGCTGGCCGGGGGGCCGCCGGCGGACTCACCACTGCGGTACGCGGCCGACACCCTGGCCCTGGCGGTCGGCGACGACAGCGGCAGTCGGCTGTACTGGGCGCTGGTCGACCCCGGGCTGGCCGAGTCGGCCGATTGCAGCTTCTATGAGCAGGACGGGAGCGGCTGCGTCTACACGTCGTACAGTTGCGAGCCGGACGAGGCCGAGGGCAACTTGGCGATCGTCCGGAATGTGCTGGCCGAGGTGCAGCGGGACGGGATCACCGAGGCCGAGTTGCGGCAGGCGAAGAGCAAAATCCTGTCGCGGGTGGTGCGGGGGAGCGAGCGGCCGATGGGCCGGATGCAGGCGATCGCGGCCGCCTGGGCGTACACCGGCGAGTACCGGGACGTGGACACCGAGCTGGCCAACTTCGATGCGGTCTCCCCCTCCGACATCCGGGCCTTCCTCGACCGCTACCCGATCGACCGGAGTACGGTCATCGCCTTCGGCCCGGCGAAGGCGCTCGATGGGGTCGAGGGGAAGCCGGTGTAGGGCACGCACCGCGTGCCATCTTGCTGCCGGCGGTCGGCACGCGGTGCGTGCCCTACGGGCGAAGCCGGCGTTCCCTGCCAGGAAGAAATCTTTGCATCGGTCGAATTTTCCCGCTTGAACTCAAGGGCCGTCCGGGTACGCTACCGAGCCTCGGTAGCGTACCCGG
>JAIEQN010000084.1 GCA_019747685.1 Gemmataceae bacterium | reverse complement strand
GCCGCGGTCGGGTTCCGCCGGCACCACCGCCAGGCCCGCTCGACGGCCCCGACCGGCCGGGCCGCGATCGGCCGCCCGGCCAGGAACCGGCGGAGGTCGTCGGCCAGGGCGTCGGCCGTCGGATACCGGCGGCCCGGGTCCTTCCGCAGGCACTTCAGGCAGACCGTTTCGAGGTCCCGGGGGACGGCCGGCTGCAACCCCCGGACGGCGATCGGGTCCCGGCTCCTCACCTGGTCCAGGGTCTCGAACACGGTCGCCCCGCGGAACGGCGGGCGGCCGGTCAGGCACTCGTACAGCACGGCCCCGAGGGCGTACACGTCGGCCGCCGGGCCGAGGGCGGCCGCCCGGCCGCCTGCTCCGGGGGCATGTAGCTGGGCGTCCCGAGGACCGCCCCGGTGGCCGTCAGGTCGGACGCCGAGCCGGCCTGCTTGGCCAGCCCGAAGTCGGCCACCTTCGGCTGCGCGGCGGCGTCGAACAGGACGTTCCCCGGCTTGATGTCCCGGTGGATAACGCCCAGCCCGTGGGCGTACCCGACCGCCCGGGCCAGGGTCTCGACCAGCCCGGCCGCGACGGCCGGGGCGAGCGGGCCGTCCCGCAGCCGGTCGGCCAGCGACCCGCCGGGCAGGTACTCGAGGGCGAAGAACGGCCGGCCGTCGGCGTCGGCCCCGAACTCGTGGACCTGGACGACGTGCGGGTGGTGGAGCTTGGCGATCAGCTCGGCCTCGGCCAGGAACCGGGCACGTTCCTCGGCCGAGGCGTGCCCCCCGGCCAGCACCATCTTCAGGGCGACGGGGCGGTTGAGCCGGACCTGCCGGGCCAGGTACACCACTCCCATCCCGCCCCGGCCCAGCTCCCGCTCGACGGCGAACCCGTCGACGGCCGGCGGCCGGTGGGCGACCGGCGGGGCCGGGGCGGGGGTCGGGTCGGTCGGGGTCATGCCGGGCACCCGCACGGGACGGACGGTGGCTCGATGATACCCGCCGGCGGGGGGAGAGGAGACGGCCCCGACCCGCGGGGGTCGCCCGCGGGTCGGGTGATCCGACCGGGTGGCCGGGTCAGACATACGCCCCGTGCCAGCCGTTGAAGTTGTCCTCGAGCTGGGCGATGGACAGGGACAAGGTGACCGGCACGTCGTCGTTGGCGCCCCACGGGTTCCGGAGGATGATCCGCTGGGTGGCGGCGTCGTACCCGACCATGATGTACGCGTGGCTGCCGACCACGTCCCCGTTCGGCGGCTCGTCCACGGTGCCGAAGGCGATCGCCCGCCCGGCGTCGAACGCCTCCCGCACGTCGGCGAACGAGGTCCAGTACATGCCGTGGTAGGACGCCGACACCCCGGCGACGTGCTGCATGGCGACCCCCGTGTTGCTGCCGTCGATCCCGTCGCTGCCGGCCACCCCGACGACCCCCTTGTACGAGTTGGTCCCGTCCTGGCCGGTCCACCCGGACTCGTTGAGCTGGGCGTAGGCCTTCTCGGCCAGGGCCACCCACAGCTCGTTGGTGGCGTCGTCGGCGTCGCGGCCGTCGCCGGCGAACACCAGGTCGCCGGACCCGTCCACCGGCAGCCGCCGGTCGACGGTCACGTACTCGGCGTCCTCGCCGTCGAAGAACCGGACGGTGAACGTCCCGTCCCCGTTGTCGGCGAACATGTCCTCGATCCGGTCCGGGTCCTGGCGGGCGATCGCCCCGAGGGCGGTCATCAGGTAACAGTCGCCGAGGCCGCCCTGGTCGATGTCGGACGCCGCCGGGCCGCGGACGAACAGGCTCCCGGCCGTCCCCTGGTAGCCGAACCCCCCGTCCCCGTCCCGGGCGGCCGGCAGGTCGGCCCCCCGGAACCACTTGTCGACCAGCTGCTGGAGCCGGGCGTCCGAGGTCCCGACGCCGAACGGCAGCTTCGCCTGCCGGGTGGCGGCCCTGCCGGTGAAGTAGTAGTTCGCCGGGTCGTGGCCGAGGGCCTTCCGGGCCAGCTGCCGGACGCTACCCGGGATCGTCACCTCGTCCGCCGCGACGACCTCGTTCAGGTCGCCGTACTCGACGGCGTCGACCATCCCGCCGTCCCCGGCCACCTCCAGGATGTCGATCATCTCGGCCCGGCCGACCGACCCGTTCCGCTCGGCCCCCCGGGCCTCCCGCCGGATGCCCTCATCCCCCAGGTATTCGTCGAACCAGCCGAAGTCGGACCGGCCGCCGTGCAGGGCGTACCCGCTGCCGATCACCACCCCGCCGATCAGGATGCCGTCATACACGTCGTCGTACACGTGGTCGCCCGACCCGGCGTTGACGTAGGTGTCGTACTGCCGGCCGCCGTCCATCCGGTCGCCCCCGGCGTCCCCCTGGAGCCGGTCCGCCCCGGCCCCGCCGGCCAACTGGTCGTTCCCGGTCCCTCCGTACAGGGTGTCGTCGCCGGTGTCGCCGGCCAGCTTGTCGGCCCCGCCGTACCCGTACAGGACATCGTTCCCGGTCCCGCCGTCGACGTAGTTGGCCCCGTTCCCGCCGATGACGTAGTCGGCCCCGCAGCCGAGCCAGACGGCGGTCGGCTTCGACACCACCGCCCCGGGCCGCCGGAGGGTGACGTAGTCGTCCCCGCCGCGGGCCTCGACGCGGATCTCGGTCACCGCCGACGGGGCGTAGGAGCCGCTCACCCCCTCGACGGTGATGGCCGACGCGGTCTGCCGGACGGCGCTCGTTTCGTCGGAGTTGGTCCCGAAGACGGTCAGGGTGCCGTTGTCGAAGGTGACGAGCGCCGGCACCTCGCGGGCCTCGAGCTGGGTCAGGCCGGGCTTCGCGGTCTTGGTCGTCGGGCGGGTCATGGCTCTCTCCGGTTCGGGTGGGGTTGGCGTCGGGTACACCGACCTACCCGCACGCCGGCCGGATTCGGGACAAGGAAAATCGGCGGTTGTGCCGGCCGGCCGGGATGGCGGATAATGGGGCCCTCTCCCGGAGGCGCCCCGATGGCCGTACCCGCGCCAGACCCGCCCGAGGTGGAACAGCTCCTGGCCGACGCCGGGGCCGGCCGGCGGGAGGCGGTCGGGGAGCCGATCGGCCGGCACCAGGGGCTAATCCGGCAGACGGTCGAGTTCCGGATGGACCGGCGGATGCGGGCCCGGGTGGACCCGGCCGACGTGGCCCAGGAGGCGGCCCTGCGGGTGTCGTCCGGCTGGCGGACTACCTGGCCCGGCGGCCGATGCCGTTCCACCTGTGGGTCCGGCGGACCGCCCAGGAGACGCTGATCGACCTCCGCCGCAAGCACGTCGAGGCCGGCTGCCGGGCGGCCGGGAATGAAGTCCCGCTCCCCGACCAGTCGTCGTTCCAGTTGGCCCACCGGCTGGCCGCGGCCGACCCGGCGGCGAGCAAGCTGGTGCGGGCGGCCGAGGCCGCGGAGCTGGTCCGCCGGGCCATCGCCGCCCTGGACGAGGCCGACCGGGAGGTGATCCTGCTGCGGAACTACGAGGGGCTGTCGAACGCCGACGCGGCGGCCGTCCTCGGGCTGGACATCTCGGCCGCCAGCAAGCGGTACGCCCGGGCACTGCTCAAGCTCCGCCACCTCCTGAACGCCGACGGGCTGACCAGCGCCTGACGCCGGCACCGCCCGCGGCCCGGGGTCGAGTGCTTGGACTCCCGGCGCTTTCGGCCCGTCCGACGGGGATAGGCGGTTCGCCTGTCACACGACTTCGGCATCGGGCTGGTGGCTGTTACCAGCGACTCCCGACCCGGTGGGAGAAGGACGCGAAGCAGTCGGGCGTGCTCAAGGCCAACGCCTGCTTCCGGCGGGGCAACCGCCTGTTCCGGGAGAAGAAGTACGCCGACGCCCTGCCCGACTACCGGGCCGCGACCGAGGCCAGCCGGGAGGCCGACCTCGCCTTCAGCCGGCTCGGCATGACCTACGGCAAGCTCGGCCGGTGGGGCGAGGCCGTCCCGCCGTACCGGCGGGCGTACGAGATCAATCCGAAGTAACCGGTCACGCCCTGAACCTCGCCGAGGCACCGATCGCCGGCTCGTTGTCCTTGTCCTCGGCCGCCCCCGGCCGGCGGGGCGTCGGCGGTGGGTCGACGTGGCGACCCGGCTCGGCACGTTCCCGACGGGCTTGTTCGCCCGGGTCAGGTCGCCGGGACGGGCGGTCGTCGCCGTCCAGGTCGAGCGGGGTGTCGGCCCGGGGCCGCCCCCGGCGGGGGAGGGGTGGCGGACCGGAGGTCGGCGGGTCGGCGGCCGGGGCGAAGTCGGCGTCGGAGTACACCCGGTTCCGGGTCGTGTCGGTGGGCGGACCAGTTTGACCGCCACCGGGCGGTTCATGAGCAGGTGGACGCCGGCCCACACCTCACCCATCCCGCCCCGGCCGCCGGATCAATGTTCCGGGGACGACCCGGACCGGCCATCCGCCGGCCGTACCCGGCCGTGGCGACCGACCTCATTATTGCCGCCGGCGGACCCAGGAAACCCGGCCTTTCGACCCTGTCGGACGCATTCCCGCGGGTCATACCCCCCCTCCCCCCTTGTTTTTTCTCGTCTCACGATTCCCTAGGATTTCCAGCGTTTTGTGCGATTTCTGCATGAGCGGGCTGTCATGCTCGGCCCGCCACCTGGGCCCAACCGGATGACCGGCCGGCGGTTGCGGCCGGCACCGAGCATTGCCGTACCCGATCATGCTCGGCCAACCCCCAGCCATCGGCAGGCCGATGGGCGGAATTGTACACCTGTACCCTACACTCCGGTTGGGGCAAGTCAAATCATTTTTCCGCCGGCGGCCCGGCCGGGCCGTAAACCGTCCGGCCGGGTGTTTACAAGTCCGGCCGGCCGGTTTACACTCACGCCTATCCCGTCGATCCGGCTGCCGACGCTTCCCGAGGCGCCCACATGTCGGCCGACCCCCTGCCCACCCCCGACGCCCCGGGGCTGACGGTGCCGTCCGACCGCCACCGGCCAGCCCCACCCCCGCCCCCCGACCCCGGCGAACCAACCCCCCAACAGGTCGGCGGCTACCGGCTGGTCCGGCTGATCGGCCGGGGCGGGATGGGGGAGGTCTGGGAGGCCGACGACCCGCAGCTCCGCCGGCGGGTGGCGGTCAAGCTGATGCTCCCGGCGATCGCCGCCCGGCCGGAGGCCCGGGCCCGGTTCCTGCGGGAGGCCCGGGCGCTGGCCGCCGTCCGCCACGACCACGTCGTCCCGGTCCTCCACGTCCTGGAGGACGGCGGCGTCCCGTACCTGGTGATGCCGCTCCTGGAGGGGGAGTCGCTGGACGGCCGGCTGGCCGGCGGGCCGCTCCCGCCGGGCGAGGTGATCCGGGTCGGGCGGGAGGCGGCCCTGGGGCTGGCGGCGGCCCACGCCGAGGGGGTCGTCCACCGGGACATCAAGCCGCACAACCTGTGGCTGGAGGCCCCGGCCGGCCGGGTCAAGCTGCTCGACTTCGGGCTGGCCCGGGCGGTCGACCCGGCCGACGGGCTGTCGACGACCGGGGCGGCGTCCGGGACCCCGGCGTACATGGCCCCCGAGCAGGCCGACGGGCAGGACCCGGACCCGCGGGCCGACCTGTTCGGCCTGGGGGCGGTGCTGTACCGGGCCGCGACCGGGACCCCGGCGTTCGGCGGGCGGTCGGCCACCGCCATCCTGACGGCGGTGGCGTCGCACCACCCGCCGCCGCCGCACGAGGTCAACCCGGCCGTCCCGCGGGGGCTGTCGGGCCTGATCATGCGGCTGTTGGAGAAGGACCCGGCCCGGCGGCCGGCGGGTGCCGGGGCGGTGGCCGTCGAGCTGGCCGCTCTGGCGGCCGAGGACACCGCCCCGGTCGACCCGGACGCCACGACGGTGCCGGACCGGCCGGCGGTCCGTCGTGGGCGGCGGTGGGTCGTGCCGGTGGTCGCCGCGGTCGCCGTCCTGCTCGGCGTCGGGGTCTGGCTCGGGACCCGGCCGGGCACCCGGTCGGCCGGCGAGCCCGTCGGCGACGGCGGCACCGGACTCCCGGCCGGTGACCCCCCCGCCCCGGCCGCACCCCCGCGGTATCGGGGCGGGGTGGAAGTCCACGTCGAGCGGGAGGCCGGGCCGGGTCCGCATCCGATCAACCTCCGGGTCGGCGACCCCGGGACGTTGCCGTTCCGGAAGACGGACAAGTTCCGGGTCGATGCGGCGGTCGACCCGCCGGCCTACCTGTACGTCGTCTGGGTGGACCCGGGGCGGGATGTCATCCCGGTGTACCCGTGGGACCCGGCGGCCGACGAGAAGGTCCAGTGGCGGACCCGCCCGGCGGCCGAGAAGCCGACCGGCCGGGTGAGCCTCCCGCCGAACCCCGCCGACCGGTTCCTGGCGGCGTCCGCGAGGCCCGGCGTCGTGACGATCGTGGTCCTGGCCCGGCCGACCCCGCTGGGCGCGGGGGACGACGACGAGGTCCGGGGGTGGTTCGCGGGGCTGCCGGACCTGCCGTTGCCGGCCGGCGGGGAAGGGGCGGCGGTGTGGTTCGACGACTACCGGGAGGTGACGGCCCCGGGCCGGACGCGGTCCGGGTTTACGGTGGTCGGGTCGGCCGACCCGTTCGCCCGGTGGCAGGGCGAGCTGAAGCGGGCGGTCGGCGACAAGGCGGCATTCCAGACGGCGGTGAGCTTCGCCCGTGCGGGCGGTAACTAACCGGAGATGGCCCATGACCCGGATCGCGCTGGTACTCGGGGCGGTGCTGCTCGGGGCCGGGCTGCGGGCCGCCGACGACCCGCCACCGAAGAAAGAACTGACGCCGGAGGAGCGGAAGGAACTCAAGGCACGGTGGGCGTCCGCCACGGCCGCGAGTGTGAAGGCTTACCGGGCGGGAGAACTGAACGATGCGGAGAAGGCGGCTGACGAGGCCCTACGGCTGGCCGGCGAGCTTTACCCGGCGAGTGACTACCCGGACGGCCACGACGATATTGTTGTAAATATTATCAATATCGCGAACATTCAGTCCGGTAAGGGAAATCTGCGACTCGCCGAGCGTCTGCACCGCAGTGCCTTGGCGATGACCAAGCGACTACACCCAGGCGACCACGATGACGTGGCCCGCGGCCTCACCCACCTCGCGCTGTTTTACGTATCTCACGACGAATTCAAGGCGGCGAAGCCGCTGTTGGTGGACGCCTTGGCCATGCAACGGCGGTTGCACGAGGGCTCCGACCACCCGAACGTGGTCATCGCGCTGAAAAACTTGGTCGCCCTCCATGAGGACCAGAACCAGCACGCCGCCGCCGAGCCGCTGCTGGTGGAGGTCCTGGCCATCCAGCGTCGGCTGCACAAGGGCGCCGACCATCCCGACGTTGCCAGGACCATGCTCCGCCTGGCGGAGTCGGTCGTTGACCACAACCCAGGGGCGGCCGAGCGGCTGACGGGAGACGCCTTGACCATGCTGCGCCGCATCCACGGAGAGGCCGACCACCCGGATGTCGCCAAGGCCCTGTTCAACCTCAGTGCCCTATGTTCACGGAAGGGGATGCCGGAGCTCGCGGAGGTGGGGATGGTGGACGCATTGGCGATGCGGCGGCGCCTGTCAAGAGGGGCGGACCACCGGGACGTGGCCGTCAGCCTGGGAGCCCTGGCGAATGTGTACATGTCGCTGGGACGGCTGGCGGCCGCCGAACCGCTTCTGAAAGACGCACTCGCGATGTGGCAGCGGCTTCAACCCGGGGGTGGCCCCGCCGCGGCCGCCCTCCTGGGTGGTTTGGGAAGTTTATACCTACAGCTAGGCCGGCTCGCGGCCGCCGAGCGGCCGTTGGCAGACTCCTTGGCGATGTGGCGTCGGCTGCATGATAACGGCGACCACCCGAGCGTAGCGGGTGCCTTGAGTAACCTGGCCAACTTGCGCCACGAACAGGGCAAATACGCGACCGCCGAGCGGCTCTACGTCGACGCGATCGAAATGATGACTCGCTTGGGCAATACGGAATCAAAGTTTCTGGGAGCGGCCCTGAACGGGCTCGGCAGACTGTACGTCGAGCGGGGTCGGCCCGATACCGCCGAGCCGTTGTTACGGGAGGCCGTCGCGATCGAGCAGCGGTTGCACCCCGGGGAAGACCACCTGGACAGAGCCCGAAACCTCGGCAACCTCGCGTGCGCGCTCCAAGCCCAGGGCAAGACGGCCGAGGCCGAACGGCACTTCAGGGACGCCATGGATATGCAGGTGCGGCTCGCTACGGCCTACGCAGAAGTCGGGGCCGAGGGCCATGCCCTGACTCTGGCCGCCGCGTTCCCGCTCAGCCGAGACGCCTTCGTGTCCGCCGCCCGGACGAACCGGTCGGCACCGGCCGGAGTTTACGCCGGGGTGTGGTCGAGTAAATCGTCGCTCGCCCGGGTCTATGTGTGGCGCGCCCTGCGCGCCCGGAGCGAGGACGCCTCGGCGCTGGCTTCGATCAGCCGGGATGTACTGGCCATCGCCCGTGAGCGACGGGCCGAACTGATGCTCGCCCCGAAACCGACCGACCCGGCCGCACGGAAGGAGCGGGATAAAGAACTGGCCGAGATGGATGAAACCGTCCGAAAGTTCGGTTTCTGGCTCCCTCAACTCATGCCGGCCGTCAACCGTGTTGCCAAGTTGGCCGGGGCGTCGTCGGCCGATCTACAGAAGGCCCTGCCCGCCGGCACCGCGGTAGTTGATTTCATCGCCTACACCCACACCGTCTACGATCCGACCAACCCCGGCGTCAAGGGTGTGACCCAGACACCGAGCTACACCGCGTTCGTCGTCACAAAGGACAAGGTCGCGTGGGTCGACCTCGGGCCGGCGGGGCCGATCGAGGAGGCGGTCGGTCTGTGGCGGCAAGCGATCACCGCCGGCAAGGACATCCCGCCGGACCTCCCCGCCCGGGTCCGCACGCTCGTCTGGGACAAGGTCCGGGCCGAACTCCCGGCCGGCACCAAGACCGTCTATGTCGTCCCCGACGCCGCCCTCACCGGCCTCCCCTGGGCCGCCCTCCCCGGCGACAAGCCCGGCACCATTCTGCTCGAAGATTACGCCGTCGCCACCCTCCCCCACGCCCCGTACCTGCTCGACAAGCTCTGGCCGGACAACCCCCGCCCGAACCGCCCGGCCGGGCTGCTGGCCGTCGGCGGGGTTGGGTTCGACAGCGACCCGCCCCGGCCGAGCCTGTGGGCCGCCGCCCGGGCCGCGGCCACCCCCCGCAACCGGGACGCCGCCGTCAAGGAGGGGGCGAAGCTCGAATGGCAGCCGCTGCCCGGGACGGCCGCCGAGGCGGACGGGGTGGCGTCCCTGGCCAAGGTGCGGAAGATCGACGCCCGCCTGCTGACCGGCCGAGAGGCGTCTGCCGACGCCATCCTGGCCGAGTTGACGAAGGCCCGGTACGCCCACATCGCCACCCACGGGTTCTTCGCCGACCCGTCCTTCCGGTCGGTCCTCCAACTCGACCCGAAGCTGTTCGAGATGACCGCCCGTGGCGAGCGGGTCGGGGCCGGGGCGAACAGCCCGATGGTCCTGAGCGGGCTGGTGTTCGCCGGGGCCAACAAGCCCGGCACCCCCGGCCGGGGGATCGTCACCGGCGAACTCCTGGTCGACCGGGACCTGTCCGGGCTGGAGCTAGCCGTCCTGTCGGCGTGCGAGACCGGGCTGGGGGACGTGGCCGGCGGGGAGGGGGTGTTCGGGCTGACCCGGGCGTTCCACGTCGCCGGCTGCCGGGACGTGGTGGCGTCCTTGTGGAAGGTGGACGACGCGGCCACCGCCGCCCTGATGAACCTGTTCTACCGCAACCTCTGGGAGAAGGACCTGCCCCCGATCGAGGCCCTGCGGCAGGCCCAGTTGCACGTCTACCGCAACCCGGCGGCCGTCCCGGACCTGGCCCAGGGGCTGCGGGGCCGGTTCGAGGTGGTGAAGGGGTCGGGGCCGGCCGAGGTCGCCCCGAAGCCCGGCCCGGACGGCAAGGCCCACCCCCGGCTGTGGGCCGCGTTCGTCCTGTCCGGCCCGGGCACCCGGCCCGACCCGGCCCGGTAACGGCCCCGCCGCCGAGTCGATCACTCGGCGGCCCGCCCCCACC
>JAIEQN010001098.1 GCA_019747685.1 Gemmataceae bacterium | reverse complement strand
CGTCGGTCGGCCCGACCGACCCGACGACCGACGCCCCGGCCGCCCGGCCGCCGTACCCGACGAACGCCCCGTCCAGGGACTCGGCCCCGGCCCGGGTGTCGTTCGACGCCCCGCCGCCCTCGGCCTCGGTCGTCGCCCCGGTCAGCAGTCGGATCCGGTATCCCCCGACCGTGCCCCCGACCCCCTCGATGGTCAGCCGGTACGACCCGGCGACGGCCGCCACGACCGGGCCGGTGGACGCCGGCCGGCCCGGGGAGTCGGCGGCGGCCGACCCGACCACCGTGCCCAGCGGGCCGGTCAGCGTCACCTTCGGCTGGAGGGTGGACACCTGGTCGACCACCGCCGTCACCCGGGTCCCGGCGTCCAGGGTCAGGTCGAACGTCCGGACCGCCCCGGGGGCCGGCAGGAAGGTGGTGCCGGACCCCTGGTACACCTGCCACCCGACCGGGCCGAGGACGGACAGCGGGACCAGGTCGACCGGCGGGGGCGTCTCGACCACCGGCAGGCTGCCGTTCTTGGCCGTGTTGGCGAACCCGTAGATGTCGTTCACCGCCGCCAGCTTGACGCTGTAGTAGACGGTCCCGGCGACCAGCCCGGTCACGTCGTACCGGACCTGGTCGGGGGCGGTCTGGACGAACGCGGTGACGGTCCCGGTGGACAGGTTCAGGTCGTCGGTCCCCAGGCTGGCCGGGTCGACCGGCTCGTTGAACGTGACCAGGACCGAGTCGTCCCCGGACGCCAGGGTGCCGTTGGCCCCGGCCGGGGAGGCGGCCAGCGGGGTGGCGTCGTACCCGAAGTAGGCGGTGTAGGCGTCGTCGGCCGACCCGACGATCCCGTCCAGGTTCTGGTTCAGCCGCTTGTTGTCGTCGCGGGACTCGATGCCCGGGCCGACCTTCAGGGCGTACCGCCCCTGGGCCTGGGCCGGGGGGGTGAAGGCGATGGTCAGGGCCTTCCCGTCCGACGACCAGGTGGCCCCGGTGACGGCCCCCCGCAGGTCGACCCCGCCGGGGCCGGTGAAGCTGACCACGTCGTCGGTGGCGGTGAACGAGCCGGTGTCCATCTGCTCGCTGAACGTCAGGGTGACGGCCGGCGGGGCGGCCGCCCCGCCGGCCACCCCGAACGGGGACTGGGCGATGATGCCCGGGTCCTTGGCCGCGTCCGGCATCTCGTAGTCGGTGGTGATGGTGATCTGGCTGGAGTCGGAGCTGGCCGCCCCCTTGCCCAGCCCGCGGCGGGCGAACGCGGCCCAGATCTCCCGCTGGGCCTGGCCGCCGGTCAGGGCCACGTCGGCCGACAGGATGGCGTCCCGGGCCTGGATGAACGACGGGTTGGCCGGCTGGAGCTTCATCCCGTCCATCACCAGCCGCAGGGCCAGCTTGTTCCCGGCCCCGCCCGGCCCGTTCCCGGGGTTCCGGCCGGCGGTGTACCCGGTGTACAGGTTCGGGTCGAACCCGTACTTGTCGGTCAGGAGCCAGTTCAGGTCCCACAGGGTGGACGCCCAGATCTCGCCGGTGTTGTGGACCTGCGGCTCGCCCCCGGCCGACCGGTCGGCGTTGAAGGCGTCGTAGGTGATCGGGTCGATCGTCATGTCGTAGCTGTACGGGTTGCGGCGGATGCCCCCGCCGTTGGCCGGCAGCCCGAGGACGTAGTTGCCCAGCCCGAACGAGTCGGTCTTCTTGTCGGCCGCCCGCTGGGTGAACATCAGGGCGTAGAAGTCGCTCCAGCCCTCGCCCATCCCGCCGCTCTGGACGGTGTTCAGGGCGCCGGCGTCGGCCGGCCCGCCGGTCAGCCGGTTGCTCACCCCGTGGCCGAACTCGTGGGCGATGATCCCGTTGTCGAAGTCGCTGGTCCGGTTCGGGTCGGTGAAGGTGAACCGGAACATCCCCATCTCCGGCGCGAACCCGTCCGGCGGGGTGGCCATGAAGGCGTTGTCGGTGAACCCGAGGTCGGACCCGTCCAGGGCGTCGGCGCGGACCGGGTCCTCGCCCGCCCCGGCCCCGGTGTAGTTCTTCTGCTGGAAGTTCCCGGCGGCCTCGGTGAACCCGTACGCGAAGTGCAGGTCGTGCAGGGCGTTGTTCGTGTAGAACAGGTTGGCCACCACCGCGTCGACGTAGGCGTCCGGGCCGCGGGCGTAGTCGACCGGGTTGTTGAACAGCAGCCCGGCCCCGCCGGCCGGCCGGCGGCCGCCGAAGTTGTTCCCGTCCCGGTCCTCCTGGGCGTTGACGTTGTTCCCCCGGGTGTCGGTGAACTCGGCCCCGGGGGCCCCGTTGGTGTCGTGCCACCCGAACGGGGAGGCCTTCGAGTCGGCCGGGTTGACCAGGATCTGGCGGGAGTCGGTGGTCGGGCTGGACCCGTCGAGCGGGCTCTCGTCCGGCAGGGCCTGGACCTTGTACGCGGCCAGCTCGTCGGCCCAGTCGGCGACGAACAGCAGGTCCCCGGTCCGGGCGTCCACCGCCGCGTCGTACCACGGGGCCCCCGGGGCGTTCATCACCACGTGCCAGGCGAGCTTCACCCCGGTCGGGGTGTTGGCGTAGGCCAGGGTGATCGGGACCGGGTCGACCGACATCCCGGGGGCGTCGACCACCGCCGCCCGCTCGATCCCGCCGGTCGACGACCGGACGGTCGGCGGGGTGGTGGCGGTCAGCCCGAGGTTCCGGCCGGCGATGTCGACCGCCTCGGCCCAGGTCAGGCCCGGGTCGCCGGGGACGCCGGTGTTGGTCGCCCCCAGCCCGGGGACGAACCCGCCGTTGACGGTGATGACCTCGTTGGCGGCGGTCAGGTGGACCCCGACCTTGCCCCCGAGGACCGGCAGCCCGTTGTACTTCTGGCGGAAGTAGACGTAGCTGTTGCCGCCCGGGCCGTCCGAGTACGCCCCCTCGGTGATCGGGTCGGCCGCGTCGGCGGCACTCAGCCCCAGGGCCGGGGCCTGGGCGACCAGCGCCTGGGCGGCCAGGGCCTGGTAGTCGCCGGCCTGCGGGCCGGTGAGGAACCCGTAGTTCTCCCCGGTCAGGTAGAACTGGGGCGGCAGGGTGACCAGCTCGCTGACGCCGGTGCCGTCCGGGACCGTCCGGTCTTCCAGCGGGGTGACGGCCAGGGCGGTCGCGCGGGTGCGGTCGCGGCGGGAGCGCATCGGGGCGGTCCTCGGAACGGAATGCGAGTGCGAGTCGGGGGTGAGGTCCCTACGTAAACCGACGCACGAACGGGCGCGAAGGATTCGCGGGTCGGGGAGAATTTTCCGGACGGCGACCGGTCCGGCCCCGGCCGCGGGCGGTATAACGGGGGAACTAAGTGAACATTACCGCCGGCCGAAAGGTCCCACAAGCCGAACGGGCGATTCCGGAACGGAAGCCGCAGCCCCGCGCCGGCCCGACCACTACTGTTGTCGTGCTGAGCCGCGTCGTACAAAGCCCGACCGGAATTCGTGAGCCGGTTGGGAGGATTTCACTTCGGCGCACAACCCGGGCGACCGATTGAAACGGCCCGGTCCCACTCGTGCGCACCGGATTGCTTACCGGAAAAATGGGAGAATCCGTCGCGACGCGGCGGCAGGGACCTCGTCCATACCGTTGTGCCAGTCGGATCGAGTGACGACGGCCCGGTCGGTTTCAACGATACCGGCCTCAATACCTGTGCGACCAGCTGCAGACGTGACCAACAGCCCTACGGCGTCGCCGCCGCCCGGCGGACCTCGCCGACGAGCCGGCCGAAGTCGGTCAGGTCGAGCGGCTTGACCAGGTGGCGGTCGAACAGCTCGGCCTCGGCCGGCGGCCGGTCCTCCGGGTCGAGGCCGGACACCCCGAGGATGACCACCGCCCGGCCGAGCTCGGCCCGCACGTGGCGAGCGACCTCGGCCCCGGGAAGGTCTGGCAGCCGCAGGTCGAGGAGGACGGCCTCGGGGCGGAACTCGGCGGCCGCGGCGACGGCCTCGCGGCCGGTCTCAGCCACCCGGGCGTCGTGGCCCTCCAATTCCAACAGGAGGGCCGACGACCGGGCGAGGTCCGGGTTGTCGTCGACTACTAACACCTTCATCCTCAAACCTTTCCGTTCCGGCCGGCGGGGCCGGCCGGCCGGGGGAGGGTGACGGTGAACGTTGCCCCGCGCCCCGTGCCGGGGCTCTCGGCCCGGACCGCCCCGCCGTGGGCCTCGACCAGTTGGCGGACGACCGACAACCCCAGCCCGAGGCCGCCGGGGGGCCGGGTGGCCGAGGGGTCGGTCGGCCGGAACCGGTCGAACACGTGCGGCAGCAAGGCCGGGTCGATTCCCTCGCCGGTATCCCGGACGACGACCTCCAGCTCGTCCCCGGCGGGTCGGACTTCGACCTCGATGCGACCACCGGAGGGAGTGAATTGGATCGCGTTGGTGAGCAAATTCCAGGCCACCTGCCGGAGTCGGGCGGCGTCCCCGTTCACGGTGTAGGCCCCGCCCGCGACCGCCGCGGCGAGCGTCACCCCCTTGGCGTCGGCCGCCGGCCGGACCGCCGCCACCGCCGCCCGGACCACGTCGGCCACGTCCACCGGGGCCGGGTCGAGCTTGAGCCTGCCGGAGATGATCCGGGACGCGTCGAGCAGGTCGTTGATGAGCCGGGCCTGGGCGTGGGCGTTCTGCTCGATCGCCGCCAGCCCTTCGCGGACGGCGTCCGGCGTGAGCTTGCCGGTCCTGAGCAGCTTGGCCCACCCCAAGATGGCGTTGAGCGGGGTGCGGAGTTCGTGGGCCAGGGTGTTCAGGAACCGGTCCGTCATCCGGTCGACGGCCTCGGCCTCGGTCGGGGGCCGGTCCGACGCCGGGGGTGGAGGGGGAACCGCTCCGTCGGGCATGAACCGCCACTCCGTCCCGACGCCGAGGGATTGCCGGGTCCGTTCCGGCGGCGGGCTCGTGGCCGGGTCATGGCCCGGCGTGGCGTCAGTTGACCCGCCCCTTCCGGCCGGGTGTGAAGAAAACCCCGTGCCCGGCCTCACACCGGGTCGGTTTTCGGCCGGCTTCGGAGGCCGTTATCGCACCGGCGTGAACTCGGGAATTGTGCCGCCCGGCCGCCCTTTCCCGGGCTGCGTGAACTACAGTCGGATCAATTCGGGATCGATCGGGCGGGCGTGATCGGGGCGGGGTGTCGGCTCTTGGTTGCTGGTGGCACAGGCCTCCCGGCCTGTGCGACACAGGCCGGGAGGCCTGTGCCACCGAAGCTCAGGACGGGTGCACGCCCCCGGCCGGACGGCGTCAGCGACTGCGGAGGTGGGCGTGGGCGCGGAACAGGTGACGGCCCCGGCGGACGCCGACCGGGTGCGGGAGCTGGTGGCGGCCGAGCAGGACCGGGTCCGGCGGCGGGCCGACCGGCTGTTCGCCAAGCTGCTCATCGCCCAGTGGGTGATGGCGGCGGCGGTGGCCGTGTGGGTGTCGCCGCTGGCCTGGGACGGCCCCGCCGGACGGGTCCACCCGCACGTCTGGGCGGCCCTGGCCCTGGGGCTGGCGGTGGTCGCCCTACCGGTCCGGCTGGCGGCCGTCCGCCCCGGGTGGTGGGGCACCCGGCACGCCGTGGCCGCCGCCCAGATGCTCCTGTCGGCCCTGTTCATCCACCTGTCGGCCGGCCGGATCGAGACCCACTTCCACGTCTTCGGGTCGCTCGCCTTCCTGGCCATCTACCGGGACTGGCGGGTCCTCCTGACGGCCTCGGCGGTGGCCGCCGCCGACCACCTGGTCCGCGGCTACCTGTGGCCGGCGTCGGTGTACGGGTCGGCCGCCGGGGTCGACTGGCGGTGGCTGGAGCACTCCGGGTGGGTGGTGTTCCTGGACGTATTCCTGATCTACGCCATGTGGCACAGCCGGCGGGACGTGGCCCGCGGGGCCGAGCGGGAGGCCGCCCTGGAGGCCGCCCGGGCGAGCATCGAGCAGACGGTGGCCGACCGGACCCGGGAGCTGTGGGAGAGCGAGGAGCTGTTACGCAGCACGTTCGACGACGCGGCCATCGGGATGGCCGTACTCGCCCCGGACGGCCGGTTCACCCGGGCCAACCGGGCCCTGTGCGAGCTGGCCGGGTACGCCCCGGACGAGCTGGCCGCCCGCCGGTGCGTCGACATCACCCACCCGGACGACCGGGCCGGGGACGTGGCCGCCGACGCCCGGCTGTTGGCCGGGGCCGACCGGTCGTACCAGCGGGAGAAGCGGTACGTCCACCGGGACGGGCGGGCGGTCTGGGCCCGGAAGACGGCGTGCCTGGTCCGGGCGGCCGACGGCACCCCCCGCCACCTGATCGTCCAGGTCCAGGACGTGACCGACCAGAAGCAGGCCGCGGACGAGCTGCGGGCGGCCCGGGAGGCGGCCGAGGCCGCCAGCCGGATCAAGAGCGAGTTCCTGGCCAACATGAGCCACGAAATCCGCACGCCCATGAACGGCATCCTGGGCATGACCGACCTGATCCTGGAGACCGACCTCACCCGCGAGCAGCGGGAGTCGCTCGGGCTGGTCAAGTCGTCGGCCGAGGCCCTGCTCGGGATCATCAACGACATCCTCGACTTCTCCAAGATCGAGGCCGGGAAGCTGGAGCTGGACCCGACCCCGCTGTTCCTCCGGGACGTGATCGGGGACGCCCTCAAGCCGCTCGCCTTCGGGGCCCACGAGAAGGGGCTCGAGCTGGCCTGCGACCTCCGCCCGGACGTGCCAGACCTGGCCGTCGGCGACCCGGTCCGGCTCCGCCAGGTACTGACCAACCTGGTCGGCAACGCCATCAAGTTCACCGCCGCGGGCGAGGTGGTGGTCCGGGCCGAGCTGGTCGAGGAGGCGGCCGACGCCTACCGGGTCCGGTTCGGGGTGACGGACACCGGGATCGGCATCCCGGCGAACAAGCTGGCGTCCATCTTCGACCCGTTCACCCAGGCCGACGGGAGCACCACCCGGCGGTTCGGCGGGAGCGGGCTGGGGCTGACCATCTGCGCCCGGCTGGTGGGCCTGATGGGCGGCCGCATCTGGGTCGAGAGCGAGACCGGGAAGGGGAGCACCTTCTTCTTCGAGGTCCGGCTCGACCGGGCCCGGGTGTCGGCCGAGCGGCCGGCCCCCCTGTCGGCGGACGTCCGCGGGATGGCCGTGCTGGTGGTGGACGACAACGCCACCAACCGGCGGGTGCTGGAAGACACGATGAAGAACTGGGGCGGCCGGCCGGTGTCGGTCGACTCCGGGCCGGCGGCCCTGGCCGAGCTGCGGCGGGCGGCCGAGGTCGGCGCCCCGTACCCGCTGGTCCTGCTCGACGCCATGATGCCCGGGATGGACGGGTTCCAGGTGGCCGAGGCGGTCGGGCGGGACCCGGCCATCGCCGGGGCGGCCGTCCTGATGCTCACGTCGGCCGACGCCTCCGGGGACGCCGCCCGGTGCCGGGAGCTGGGGCTGGCCGCGTACCTGGTCAAGCCGGTCAAGGGGTCGGAGCTGAACGCGGCCATCGCGGCGGCGCTGTACGGCCGGCCGGCCCGCACCCGGGTCGGGATCGCCCCGCTGCCGGCCGGGGCGATCCCGGCCGACGCCGCCCCGGCCGGCCGGCCGCTGAAGGTGCTGGTGGCCGAGGACAACGCGGTCAACCAGCGGGTCATCCTCCGGCTGTTGCAGAAGTACGGCCACCAGGCGGTGCTGGCGAACCACGGCGGGGAGGCGATCGCCGCCCTCGACCGGGAGGCGTTCGACGTGGTGTTCATGGACGTGCAGATGCCGGAGGTGGACGGGTTCGCGGCGACCAAGGTGATCCGGGACCGGGAGGCGGCCGGGCACCGGTACGGCGGGTGGCCGCGGCTGCCGGTCGTGGCCATGACCGCCCACGCCATGAAGGGCGACCGCGAACGCTGTCTGGCCAACGGGATGGACGACTACGTCAGCAAGCCGGTCCAGCGGCCGGAGCTGCTCCGCGTCCTGGCCTGGGCCGCCGAACTCGGAACCCGGAACCCGGACCGCGGAACCCGGAGCGAAGGCGCGACCGCCGGTCCTACCCCGAGTCCCGAGTTCCGGGTCCCGAGTTCCGAGTTCAACGAGGTGCCCGCCCTCGACCGGGACGCCGCCCTGGAGCGGCTGGGCGGGGACGAGGAGCTGTTCGCCGAGGTGGCCGCGCTGTTCCTGTCGGACGCCCCGCGGATGGTCGAGGACATCCGCCGGGCGGCCGAGGCCGGCGATCCGACCACCCTGCAGCGGGCGGCCCACACCCTGAAGGGGGCGGCCGGGTACGTCGGCGGGGTGGCCACGGCGGCGGCCGCGAGGCGGGTCGAGGAGCTGGCCGCGGACGGGGCGGTGGCCGCTGCCGCCGCCCCGATCGCCGAGGTGGCCCGGGAGGCCGACCGCCTCCGGGCCGCCCTGACGGTAACGCTGACCCCGGCCCCGGCCGCCTGAGAGTGAGCAGTGAGCAGTGAACGGGCGGCAGAAGCCGGATCGCCGCCTGACTGGTGACTGATGACTGGTAACTCACACTGAGGTCGCCCGATGCTTGCCGCAACGCCCCCGCCGGCCCCGCTGGTGTTGATCGTCGACGACTCCCCGGTCGACCGGCTGGTGACCGGCCGGCTGCTGGCCAAGGCCGGCGGCTGGCGGGTGGCCCACGCCGGGGATGGGGAGGAGGCCCTGGCGGCGATCGGCCGGGAGGTCCCGGCGGCCGTCCTGACCGACCTGCAGATGCCGCGGATGGACGGGCTGGCCCTGGTCGAGCGGGTCCGGGAGGATTACCCGAAGGTCCCGGTGGTGCTGATGACCGGGAACGGGAGCGAGGAGATCGCCCTGGCCGCCATGCGGGCCGGGGCCGCCAGCTACGTCCCGAAGCGGAGCCTGGCGACCGAGCTGGTGGCCACCCTGGAGCGGGTGCTGGCGGCGTCGCGGACGGACGGCCAGCGGGCCCGGGTCCTCGGGTGCCTGGCCGGGCGGGTGTCCCGGTTCGTGCTGGAGAACGACCCCGGGCTGGTCCAGCCGCTCCTGGCGATGCTCCGGGAGGACCTCCTGGCCGTCGGGGTGTGCGACCAGACCGAGGCCACCCGGGTCGGGATCGCCCTGGAAGAGGCGCTGCTCAACGCCATCTACCACGGCAACCTGGGGGTGTCGTCGAACCTCAAGCAGGAGGGCGACGGGTCGGCCTTCTACCAGTTGGCCGACGAGCGGCGGGGGCTGGCCCCGTACTGCGACCGGCGGGTCCGGGTCGGGGTGCGGGTGACGGCGGCGGCCGCCGCGTTCGTGGTCGCCGACGACGGCCCGGGGTTCGACGTGTCCGCCCTGCCGGACCCGACCGACCCGGAGAACCTGATCCGCCCGAGCGGCCGGGGCATCCTGTTCATGCGGATGTTCATGGACGACGTGCGGTACAGCCCGAAGGGGAACCGGGTGACGCTGGTGAAGCGGCGGGCGGTGCCGGAGGCCGAGGCCGCCCGGGAAGCGGTCCCCGAGGCCGTGGCCGCGTGACGACCCCGGGCCGCCGGGATTACTGGCACGGGTCGGATGCCCGTGCTAACTCTTGAGGGCGACCCGCCCACGCCCGGGGCCGCAGCCCCCCCCCTGGAGGACCCCATGTGTTCCTGTAACCCGGCCGGCCCCGCGGACGACCCGACCCCGCCGCCCGCCGGGTACGTGGCCGGGCGGTCGATCAGCGGGGTGTTCGTCCCGCCGGCCCGGGCGGCCGGCCCGATCCCGGTCCTGGTGGCCGACGACGACGCCGTCTCCCTGCGGGTGCTGGAGGCTACCCTGGGCGGGTGGGGGTACGAGGTGACGGTCGCCCGGGACGGGCTGGCCGCCTGGGAGGTGCTCCAGCGGCCGGACCGCCCGCGGCTGGCGGTGGTCGACTGGATGATGCCCGGGCTGGAGGGGCCGGAGGTCTGCCGGCGGGCGCGGGCCCTCGGCCGGGCCGTCCCGACGTACCTGATCCTGTTGACCGCCAAGGACCAGACGGACGACATCGTGGCCGGGCTGGACAGCGGGGCCGACGACTACGTGACCAAGCCGTTCGACCGGCAGGAGCTGCGGAGCC
>JAIEQN010001061.1 GCA_019747685.1 Gemmataceae bacterium | reverse complement strand
CGGCCCGGCCCGCCCGCCTGGCTGGCACCGCCTGCTCGGCTCCACTGGGCCGCCCCCCCGGCCGCCCCGCCCGCCTGGGCCCCCCGCGATTCGCCGCTACACTGGGGGGCCGGAAGTCGGCTACACTGGGCCGCGAGGCCCCATGACTAGAGCCCCCCAGATCTGCACCAAGCACCCGGCCGCCGCCCAGAACGCGGCGGTGTCGTTCGACGCCCTGCTCGACCCCGGGGAGCTGCTCACCGGCACCCCGACCGTCTCCGCCTCCCCGTCCGGGGTCACGGTGGACAACGTCCGGGTGAGCGCCGCCGACCTGACGGTCGACGGGGCCCTCGTCCCGACCGGCCGGGCGGTCCAGTTCCGGGCGTCCGGCGGCAGCTCGGGCACCACCTACGTGCTCACCGTCACCTGCGGCACCACCTCCACCCCGGCCCAGACGCTCCCGGTCGAGTGCGTGCTGGCCGTGGTCGACCCCTGACGGCCGTCATTTCCCGCGGTGCGGTGCGGGCCCGCCCGATGGTACTCTGTGCCGGGAGGACGACCGCCACATGGTCCGAGAGGCACTCCAGTCGATGGCCGACCACGTCAGTTCCGACAACTTCCGCTGGGTCATCTCCACCCTCCTCGGCCTCCTCACGGCCGTCTGCCTGCCGTGGCTGAACAGCCTCACCACCCGCCAGAACAGCGACGGCGAACGCCTCACCCGGGTCGAGACCCTGGTCAGCGTCCACGTCGAGACGCTGAACGACAAGGTCGACCGGATGGCGGCCAAGCAGGACCGGCTCGAGGCCAAACTCGAGGAGGTGCTCACGGAGCTGCGGAAGCCATGACGGCCGACTTCGACCGCGCGATCGCCCTGGTCCTCGAGCACGAGGGCGGGTACGCGAACCACCCGAAAGACCCGGGGAAGGAGACCAAGTTCGGCATCTCGAAGGCCGCCTTCCCGGAGGTCGACGTCAAGCACCTGACGTTGCCGCAGGCCGAGGAGATTTACCGCCGGCACTACTGGGACGAGTACCACTGCGGCACCCTCCCGTGGCCGCTCGCCCTGGTCATGTTCGACTGCTTCATCCAGTTCAGCCCCCGGAACCCCATCCTCTGGTTGCAAGCGGCCGTGGGCGTCCGGGCCGACGGGCGGCTCGGGCCCGTCACCCTCGGGGCCGCCCGGGCCCACCCGGACCCGGGCAAGGCGGCGGCCGGGGTGATGGCCGACCGGGCCGTCTACCGGCTCCAGCACCCGGCGTTCATGACCTTCGCCAAGGGCTGGGAGCGGCGGGACGTGTGGGTGCTGTTCGAGGCGGTGCGGGGGGATTCATGACGACCCTCCTCCGCTGGTTCCTCCTCGGGTTCGCGTGCGGGCTCGGGCTGCTGACCGGGATCGTCTCCTCCCAGGACAACCTCGGCGCCAGCTACATCGGCTTCTGCCACCCCCGGTGGCCCTGCGACCAGTCCCTCAAAGTGTTCGACGGGGTGCCGGTCAAGCGGCTCGGGTTCCTGGCCCCGCCGACGTTCGGCCGCACTTGCCCGTGCTACCGGCGGTTCCAACACCTCCCCGGGCCCAAGTACGTCCGGGTCCACCTGGCGAACGGAACCTGTTTCCGGGAAAGGGGTAGGGTCTGTCAGCCCGGCGAGCCGTTCGCGGGCGAGACGGTCGCCTCGGCCGACCGCAAGCTCCGCCGCCGGAACCCCGGGCTGCTCCGCCGTTATCGGCACAACGCCCTCAAGCTCAAGGCCGTCCTCACCCCCGACCCGTTCACCATCGAGCGGCTGGCCCTATGCCTCGAGTGCCCGGTCTCCGGACCGGCCCGGCGGGCGCTCCTCCGGGTCGCCCGCGAGGTCTTCCCGGACGGGGTGTTCGTGGACTCGGTGCTGACCCAGGGGTGTCTCAAGGGACTTGTTTGTGAACGACACGGCAGCCGCCCGAGGCTGTCCCCGCCGTGCGTCGCCGATCTGGACGGGAGGGACGCCCGGGAGGTCGACGTCGCCGGGTTCGCCCGCCGCACGGCCGGGTGCGAGGCGTCGTTCGTCTGGGCGAGGCCGTTCAACCTGCTGCCCCCCGACCCGTCGACGGGGTTCGTCTCCCCGCGGGCCCGGACGGCCGCCCCGACCCGGGCCGACTTCGACTTCCTCCGGGCCCTCCTGGCCCCGTGATTGGGGCCTTCTGGCCCGCCCCCGGGCGATGGTATCCTGGGCCCGTGCGCAACGACCTGTTCAACGTCCGCAAGCGGAGGCTCATGGAACTCAAAGAGGCGAAACCCGCCGTCAAATCGACCGGCATCTGGGGCAGCGTGCTCGGCGTGCTCCCCGTCGTCTACCTCGTCGAGAAGGCCCTCGGCCTGCCCGCCGGGGTCCTCGACCCGCTCATCCAGTCGGGCTACGGGGCGTACCTCGCCCTCGCCGCCTTCCTCGGCCTCGCCCTCCAGGTGTACGGCCGGGTCCGGGCGTCCGGCCCCATCTCCGGCCTGTTCCGGGCCAAAGACTAACGCCGTTCCGCCCCGCCGGGCCCGTCATTCCGCCGGGTTACCGCCCGGTACGAAATTCCTCTAAAAACTATTTGACTCACTTTGCCATTCTGACGAATCTAATCCCCTGTAACCGGTGAGCACTGACGCGCACCGGACCAGACAGGGAGGGACTCATGGGAAACAGCGCACGCAAGGCGGTCGGGCGGCTCCACCGGCTCGCCTACCGCGACTGGGAGGACCGGGTGGACGAGCTCGTCTCGCTCGCCGGCTTCCGGGCCGGGGAGGTCGGGGAGGGGCACCTCAAGGGGCTCTACGACCGGGGGGTTTCGGCCGGGCTCGCGGCCGAGCTCCTGATCGAGATGCGGCGGGCGGCCGGCCGGTGACGGGCCGCGGGTTAACGTTTAGGGAAATACAGGAAGGTTATGCGACAGATGCAGCAAGACTTAACAAGTGACGCGGGGTGGGTGGTGTTCTGGGCGCTCCTGGCGGCGGTCGCGTTCGCCGTCACCGGGTGCTCGTTCCAGGTGGAGGTCGGGTACCACGGGCAGACCGGCCGGGACGACCGCACCCAGACCCAGCTCGTGCGGGGGGCCGACCGCGGCGCGGTCCGGGCGGCGAAAGACGACGAGCGGTACTGACGACAACGGCGGCGGGCCCGGCGGCCCGCCCCCATCAATCACGGAGGGGTATGGCGAGGATCGAGCGGAAGATGGTGGCGGTGGGGGACGAGCGGCGGCGGCCGTGGAAGGCGGCGGCGGCGCTCCTCCTGGTGAAGACGACCGCGGTGGCGGCGGCCTGCGTGGCGGTCGGGCGGGGGGCCGAGTGGGCCTGGACGGAGGCCGTGGCCCGGGTCGAGGTGGCCCGGGCGGCGGTGGTCGACCGGCTCACCGTGACCCGGGTGGTGACCGAGTACCGGGAGCCGGACGCGGCCACCCTCGCCCAGGTCATCCGGCGGGTGGCGGCCGAGCGGGGGGTCGACCCCCTGGTCCTGGCCGTCATCGCCGAGAAGGAGTCGGCCGGCGGGGCCGCCCTGTACCGGTTCGAGCCGGGGAAGTTCGAGCAGCTCCGCGGGTCGAAGAGGTACAAGGGGAAGTCGACCGACGAGCTGCGGATGATCGCCAGCTCGCACGGGCCGTTCCACGTCATGGGGTACAGCGCCGAGGCGTACTGCGGGCTCCCGTGGCACCGGATGTACGACACCCTCTCCGCCGCCCGGTGCGCCGGGGAGATCGTCGCCCGGCTGTACGCCGACACCGACCACGTCAAGGACCCGTCGGCCCGGGTGCGGGCCGTCTTCAAGGGGTACAACGGGGCCGGCGAGGACGCCGAGCGGTACGCCGACGACGCCATGGCCCGGCTCGCCGCCATCCTCTACAAGCGGGTGGCACAACCGGCCCCGAAGTGACACGCTGGCCGGGCCGACGACTTTCACTCGCTCCCTGGGAGCGCCCGCCGGGCCGTGAGGCCCACGGCGGGTACGGACCGAACGGTCACACAAGTAGGACAGCGACGCGGAGGCGGCGGCCGAAGCGGGTGACCAACCCCGCCGAGGGGGTGTGGGGTCAAGGACTCCGTGCAACCTCGCCCGGGCCGGGAGCCGCCCGCCTGGGAACGGGCGGGCGGCGGTAGCACAACGGCTCAAGCCCGCGAGGGCGACCGGGTACGGGTGACCGGAGACGGAGCCACACCGCGAACGAGCGGGTGCGGGCCGCGGTAAGCTGGGTCTTGTGCGTTCTCCCCTAGGCCGAAATCCACTGGCACCGCCGGTGGGAAAGTGCCGAGCCGGGGGACCGGTTCGGATACCGCACCCGCCCCTCGGGGAAGGCCCCCGATAGCGACGTGACCCTCACCCACACGGCCGACGAGACAGCGGGACCACCCTGAGCCCTGACGACCGCGAAGGTTGGGCGGGTGGGGTGCGGACGCGGGTACGACGCTCGGGGGTTTTCACGGAGGTTTTTCGGGGCCGCACGGCGGGGCCCACGGTTCACCAGGAGGGCACGAGCGCGACGGGAGGCAGGGCAGTCATCCCGTCGTTCCCGACCCGGGAGGAGGACAGCGGCCACCACGGAGGGAGCCGGGCGGCGGTGCGGCGTGTCACCCGGAAGGGTGAATGCACCGCCGGCACCCGGGGAAGGTTTGGCGGCGGGATCTCGGGGGGTATCCCGGACGTAACCACCCCCCGTACTCTGGTCCCGTGACCGCCCACTACCTCGTCAAGAGCCCCCGCCACCTGGCGCAGTACGTCGCCACGAACCTGCTCACCAAGGACTGGTTCTTCTACACGTCGTTCGCCGTCCCCGCCGACCGCGACCCCGTCCTCGTCGACGTCAAGCTGCTCGTCAAGTTCGAGGCGTTCCACTCCAAGGAGCGGCAGTACCGGCGGCGGAAGGGCGGGCTGGCGTCGGTCAAGTACCTGCGGTGCGGGCCGGTCGGCTACCTGTTCGCCACCCGCGGCGAGTGCCCGGCGTTCTTCGCCGGCGAGGCCTACCGGGACGCCCGGGAGGCCCCGGTCCACGTCGCCGGCCACAGCATCCGGGTGCTCCCCGACACCGGGAAGGTCGCCGTCCGCATCCACCGGGAGGCCCAGCGCCGCCTCCGGAAGCACCTGCTGGACCACGTCCGCCTGCCGACCCGGGACCTGGAGGCGCTCATCTGGGACCTGGACCTCCTGCCGTTCGCCGGCGTCCGCGACGGCCTGTTCGCCGCCGTCCGCGAGCTGAACGCCGGCCGCCGGGCCCTCCGGCTCGCCCCGGTCGAGTGGCGGAACTGCGTCCGCAAGCGGTTCAAGGTCGAGCCCGTCTTCCTCCCCACCCCGCCGGAGGTCACAGACCTCTTGGCCTGGTACGCGAAGCAGCGGTAACGTGGCAGCACCACGCCAGAGGGAAGCGGAACGTGATCCGCCGAGGCGCTGTCGTGGGGCCGACGATCGATGGTCGTTGGGGGCGTGCGGGCGGGCCGGACCCCTCGCACGCCGTTCTTCCGAAGGATTTCGCCCGGCGGCTGGGGCCCCAAAGGTTCCGAAAGCAAATTAGACAGCCGCACACTTGGCATAATCATTTTTGGCCATACAACGACAGATGACCTCCGTGATATCTTCCGAGCTATGAAGCGCAGCATCCACGGCATCGAGATCACCCGCGGGCCGGACGGCCTGTGGCGGGACGACCAGGGCACCGTTTACGCCCTCGTCGACGCCGCGGCGAGCGCCGACCCGGTGGTCCGGGCCGGGGTCGGGCCGCTGTCCCTGCCGGCCGACCACTGGAGTACCGACGGCGTCCGGGCCCACGACTTCGCCTTCTCGTCCCCGACCTACCAGCGGTCCCACGCCCGCTCGGAGGCCGACCGGATGCTCCTCGACCACCTGCTCTTGGTGGCCGGCGAAAGACCGGGGCGGCGGGCGGCGGCCTACGCCTTCTACGGCCTCAGCCGGGCCTTCTCGTGGCTGTTCTGGGAGGACCGGGCGACCCGCCGGCGGTAGCGCGTTGACTCAGCTTGCCGCCGCGTGCCAGTCTGGCCCCGGGTAGACGAGTCCACACCACCTTTCAACGCTTTGAGGGGTGGCGTCATGCACGTTTCAAGGTTCTACGTGCCCACCCCTCAGATCCTGGAGGGCACGACCCCATGTCCGAAGCCACGCTGATCCTGCACCGCGGGGCCCGGCCGGTCTCGCTCGACGAGCTGGCCGCGGTCAAGGCCCCGCCGCCCGGCGGCCGCTGGTTCCCGCTGTCCCACACCGCCGTCCTGTCCCGGGTCAAGGAGACCCTGGGGGAGGCCGGGCTGGTCGTGAGGCGGGAGCAGCTCGCGCTTTCGAAGGAGGACAACCGCTTCTTCGGCGTCCTCGACCTCCAGTCCGAGCTGGCCCACGGGGTCTCGCTCTCGGTCGGGGTGAGGAACTCGATCGACAAGTCGTTCCCCATCGGGTTCGTCGCCGGCAGCCGGGTGTTCGTCTGCGACAACCTCGCCTTCACCAGCGAGTTAATCGTCCGACGTAAGCACACCCGGTTCGGCGAGCAGCGGTTCGCCGCCGACATCGCGGCGGCCATGCCCAAGCTCGCGCAGTTCCGGGAGCTGGAGGCCAAGCGGATCGAGGCGATGGCGCGGACCGCGGTGTCCGACGTCGCCGCCGACTCGCTCATCCTGCGGGCATTCGAGCGGGGGGTGGTCACCAGCCACCAACTGCCGCTCGTCATCAGGGCCTGGCGCATTCCGGAGCACGACGAGTTCAAGCCGCGGACGCTCTGGAGCCTGTTCAACGCCTTCACGACGGCCCTGGGGCCGAAGGCGCGGAGCAACCCGCAGCAGTACGCGGTCACCACCATGCGGCTGTCCGCCCTGGTGGCCCCGACCCTCCCGGCCCTCGCGGCCTGAGAGGTTGATCCATACCGGTCGATTCCCACCACACCAGTTCGGAGGGTCCTGCGATGGCCCGGAAGAAGAACGGCGGCGGCACCGACAACAGCACCCCGCCCGCCCCCGAGCCGAACGGCTCCGGCGGGACGCGGAAGCCCCCGGCTCACGAAGTCCGTCTCGGACGGATTCGCGCGACCGTGTGGGAGAACGTGAGCGAAAATGGCGAGGCGTGGTTCAGCGTGACCGTCAGCCGCAGCTACAAGCAGGGCGACGAGTGGCGGACGGCCAACAGCTATGGAAGGTACGACCTTTTGGTCGTAAGCGAGTGCTGCCGGCTGGCCTTCCTGTGGGTGGTGTCCCAGACGGTCGCCGTCCGGACCCCGCTGCCCCAGACCAAGCCGCCCGACGAAGAGGTGCCGATGTAGGCCAAGGTCGACAACCCGGCCGAGATCACCACGGACTCGATCAGCATGAAGCCGGTCGAGTCCGACACCCAGGGGTTGTTAGCAAGGTTACCAACGCCATGACGCCAACCCCCACTCTCCATCAGTCGAAGGCTCAGTCGCGGAGCCAGGCCGGGTGTGTTCACCCGCGAGCATGGGCGGCGGGGGCAAGGGTCACCCCCTGGGCCGGCCGGGCCGGCGCGTTGGGTCCGCCCCCGGCACGCCCTCCCCCGGTCGAGACGGCTTATCGCCCAGCGCCACGGCGATCCGGTGAGCGGCGAGTTGGAAGAGCTTCGCGTACGAAGACCCGTCGGCCCGGCCGAGCCGCTCCAAGGCCGCCACCTCGGCCGCGAACTTGCGGATGGCCCGCTCGTCCGCCGTCGCCCGCAGGAGCCGCCGGCCGAGGTGCCAGTACAGCAGGGTGTTCCCGACGCACGTCACGTCGACGGCCTCCCACCCCCGCAGGCCCAAATGCTCGTCCTCGTCGAACGGAACTAGCACCCCGGGGATGAAGTCCAGCTCGCGGCCGATGTTCTTAATCGGGGTTCGCTCCGGGAGAGCGCCGAGAAACCAGTCGACCATGGTGACGACCAGGGCCGTCGGCAGGACGAGGCACGTGGTCGGCTTCGGGTCGGTCGGCCGGGGCAGGGTGGCCCCGCGGACGCTCACCACCGCCCCGCCCTTCCGCCGCATCTCGTCCGTCAGGGCGGCGACCAGGAGCTCCACGGGGCGCAAGGCGTCGGGCCCGTCGTCCGGCCCGGTCACCTCCCCGCCCAGATCGACCAGATGCATGACCGCGGCGGTCAGCGCCTCGCCGCACTGGTAGGCGGCGAGGATCTGCTTGGCCTTGTCGGGCGGCGGCTTTTGAAAGGTGCCGTTCTCGTACTTGGCCAGGTACGCCCGGTCGACCCCGACCCGGTCGGCGACCGCCGCGATGCTCTCCCCCGGGTACGCCGCCTCGCGGAGCCGGCGGAGCAGGTTGTTCAACAGGTTTGCCACGGTGGAATCCCTTCGGGTCGCTAAGAGTCGAAAAAAATTGCACACTCAGCTTGTCCGCGACTCGGCGCGCCGCTAATTTTGTATCAGATCACCCGCGGCCGCGCCTACCGGCCGCCCCGTTCCGTCCGAGTCCGCGCCTGAACAACCCGCCCCCTCGGGCGCCTCGCTCCCCCCTTGCCTCAGCCACCCCGGCCGAGGTCCGGCCGGTTACGTACCCGCCCAGTTACCCACACCAAGGGCCGCCCGTGGCCGCCACGAAAGACAAGAAGGAAAGCCAGACGGTCGTCGGGCCGAAGGAGCCCAAGGGCCGGGCCGAGGCGCTCCAGACCCTGGCCCGCGAAACGCTGAAGCTCAAGGACCTGTCGGCCATGATGCGCCCGGTCCACACGGCCTTGCTCGACGGCCGGATCGTCGTTCACCCGGACGGCTCGGTGACGTTCCCGAAGGCGGGGCCGCCGCCCGGCCCCGCGGAGCGACCGGCCGAGCCCGTCCCCCCGCCGACCCCGGTTGCCGAGCCGGAAGCGGAACTGCTGGAGCCCGAGCCGGACCCCGAGCCGATCGAGTGGGTCGACACCCGGCCGCCCGTGCCGGAGGCCGACTACCTCGGGCTGAACGCGGTCAGCTACTGGTACCGCAACCGAGGTGAGAGCGAATCCTACCAGGCCTTCCTGGCCGCCTACAGCCGGGAGCGGCTCCCCGGGGAAACCTTGGGCGGCTGGTGAGCCCGCGCCCGCGGCGAGGACGCCGAAGGGGGTGCCCCGTGAGCCGCGTCGGCCCCGTCCCCGATGAGTACCAGCGGCAGGAGAAGTACCAGACTGAGGCCGCCCAGTGCGGCGGGATGGAGGGCACTCCGGCCGCCCAGCAGAAAGGGTTCGACCCGAACGACCCCGCCCACGTGGCCGCCCACAGCCGACACCGGCTGCCCGACGGCACCCGTCCGATGCCGTGGCACGCGAACTCGCCGACCTGGCTGTACGGGATTGTGTTCGCCGTCACGGCCTCGGTGAACGGCTGGCTCAAAACCCAACCTCGGGAGGTGTTCGACCAGTTCATCGAAGAAGTGTTCAAGCCCGCCGTCCGCAACGCCCTGCTCGTCCTGGGCGAGGCCGCGTACGCCCGCCAGCAGGTGGACGGGAAGGTCCACCGGGTCAAGGCCGACCTCGTCGGCCTGACCGCCGTCCACGCCACCGCCCGGGACGGCAACCTCGCCGTCCACAGCCACACCAGTGTCTGGCGGTGGGGGCTGTGCCCGGACGGGCAGCTCCGGTCCTGGCACGACCGCCGGTTCCTGTACCGGCACTTCGGCCAGGCGCTGGAGGTGTTCCACCGCTCGATCGCCGCCGGGATCGAGGCCGAGTTCGGCCAGAGGACCGAGGTCATCAACAACCGGGCCGAGGTCCCGGGGCTCCCCCAGCCCCTGCTCGAAACCCAGGGGACCCGCCGCAAGGCGGCCCTGGAGTACCTGGCCGAGAAGGGCGTTCCGGCCACCCCGGAGTCCGTCCAGATCGCCGTCTACAAGACCCGGCCGGCCTCGCAGGACTGGGACTTGGCCGAGCGGGTCCCCCACTGGAACCGGGAGGCCCGGCAGGCCCTCGGGCCCGAGGCCGGCCGGTGGATGAAGCCTGACGTCGGTGCCCCGGCCGCCCCGCAGCAGCCGGCCCCGGCCGTCGCCCCGCCGCTCACCCCGCAGCCGACGCCGC